>NZ_CAMHUS010000005.1:0-119389 GCF_946188375.1 Streptococcus mitis | reverse complement strand
TAAAAAAGCCCTATTTTACGGGCTTTTTGTCTTGATAAATTCCGATAAATTCGGTATTGAAAGGCGGTAGACGGATTTGAACCGACGATCAAGCTTTTGCAGAGCCGTGCCTTACCACTTGGCTATACCGCCTTAACGTTTATTATTATACCTTGAAAATGATTTTCAGTCAATAGCTTTTTCAGATTTTTTGTATCAATAAGCCTAAATATTCTGAAAATTCGTTTACTTTTCTTGAAATCTATGATATAATTGATGATAACCTATACTTTATTTATAAGAGGAGTAAATAAATGAAAAAAAGTCAAGTGCTTGCTGTAGCGGGAGCTACCTTATTAGCGTCAGGAGTTCTAGCTGCGTGTTCAAACACTAGTTCAAATAATGCTAAACTAGCAAAAGATTACCAATATGTTTATCAAACAGATCCAGAAACCTTGGATTATATCGTCAGCAATATCGATTCAACATCATTCGTCACAACAAATGCTGTAGATGGTTTGTTGGCTAATGATAAATATGGTAACCTGGTTCCTTCTATTGCTGAATCATGGACAGTTTCAAAAGATGGTTTGACTTATACCTATAAAATCCGTAAGGATGCTAAATGGGTGACAGCAGAGGGAGAAGAATACGCTCCTGTAACTGCTAAAGACTTCGTTACTGGTTTGAAACACGCCGTAGATGGAAAATCAAAAGGACTTTCAATCGTTAGCTCTTCTATTAAAGGATTAGAAGCATATATCAAGGGTGAAACAAGTGATTTTTCAACCGTTGGAGTAAAAGCACTTGATGATCAAACACTAGAATATACCTTGAACCAGCCAGAAACTTTCTGGAATGACAAGACAACGAGTGGTGTTTTGATGCCGGTTAATGAAGAATTCTTAACTTCAAAAGGTGAAGGTTTTGGTGCCCCAACAGATGCTAACTCTATTCTTTATAACGGTCCATTTGTCTTAAAATCTGTAACTCCAAAATCATCTATCGAGATGGCTAAAAATGATGCTTACTGGGACAAAGAAAATGTAAAAATTGAGAATGTTAAGTTCACTTTTTGGGATGGTAAGGATCAAGATGTAATTGCCAAAGGTTTTTCTGATGGTCAATATAGCAAGGCTCGTATCTTCCCTACAAGTTCTACATATGAAAAATATGCAGCTGACTTTAAAGATAACATTTACTTTAATGAACCAGGTGCGGGTGTTGCAACTGTCAGCTTGAACTATGGCCGTACAACCTATAACCACACTGCCAAAACAAGTGATGCCCAAAAGACATCTACTCAGAAAGCATTGCTAAACAAGGAATTCCGTCAAGCCTTGAACTTTGCTGTCGATCGCAATTCTTATTCAGCTCAAACAAATGGCACTGATGGAGCTGCAGTAGCCATCCGTAATACATTTGCACCTTATAATCTTCAAGTTGGTAAGAAAACATTTGGTGAATTGGTACAAGATAGCTTGGCTAAGACAAATTCTTCTACTTGGTCAAACGTGTCTCTAGCAGATTCTCAAAATGGACTTTACAATGAAGAAAAAGCGAAAGAAGTCTTTGCTAAAGCAAAATCAAGCCTACAAGCTGAAGGTGTTGAATTCCCAATCCACTTGGATGCCTTGGTTATCCAAGAATCAACAGCGGTTGTAAACCGTGTTCAATCATTGAAACAATCAATTGAAAAAGTATTGGGTTCAGATAATGTTGTTGTAGACTTACAACAAATGACTCAAGCAGAAGCTTTACCAATTTCATTTAGCGCTCCAACAGCTAAAGAGCAAGACTGGGATATCCATACCTTGCTAGGATGGAACCCTGACTATCAAGATCCTTCTACTTTCTTGGATCAATTCGTCCTTAAGGGAGGAAGCACTCGTCTTTACCTTGGTATTGACCAAAACACAGATGCATCAGTAGTAAGCAAACTTGGTTTAGCTGACTATGGAAAATTACTTGATGACGCAAACAGCGAAAACCAAGATGTTCAAAAACGTTATGAAAAATACGCGGTGGCACAAGCTTGGTTGACTGATAATGCTTTGACAATTCCAGTAATGGCTTCTCCTAAAGAAACAGCCGTTTCATATGTTTCAAAAGTTCTACCATTTAGCTCTTCATATTCAGTAGCCGGCCTTAAAGGTGAAAATTCAGGATACTTGAAGTACACTGAAGTTGGTGAAAAAGCAATCACCAAAGAAGAGTATGAAAAAGCTCGTGAAAAATGGTTGAAAGAAAAGACTGAGTCAAACGAGAAAGCTCAAAAAGAATTGGCAAGTCATGTGAAGTAAATAATTTTCAATAGAACTTTCTCTCCATGAGGAGAAGGTTCTTTTGGGATTTTTAAAGGAAATGATATGAAAAAATATATTTTTATGCGTGTTTTGCGGTCCTTGGTTTCTATCTTCTTAGTAACAACCTTGACCTACACGATTATCTATACAATGGTTCCTCGAAAATTGATTTTCAAACAGGATACCAACTATAACAAGATTGCTACAACTGCTGATAAACGTGATAACTATGAGAATACTGTTTATGAGCGTATGGGCTATATCGAGTACTACGATACCAAAGAGTTGCAAGAAAAAGCTAGCCAGATGGATGCTTCTGTAACAGTTGACGCCAATGATACCAACAAGGCTATCTATGAAAAATACATCAAACAAATCGGTCATGGTTGGACCCTAGGAGAATTTACTGAAAGTGGCCAATTCTACGCTACTCGTGAAATCCCAATTTTTGAACGTGTTTTTCACTTCTATGCTAACTTGATTGACATTGACCATACTAATAAAATTCAAGACCCTGAAAATCCAGACTTGAAGCGTTACCTTCGTTTCGAAAACGATCCAGCGATCGGATGGTCCTTGGTTGGTTCAGGAACTAAACATAAATATCTCTTGTACTTCAATAGTCAGTTCCCGTTTGTGCATCAAAACTTTGTGAACATTAATTTAGGTGACTCTTATCCAACCTATGCTAATAGTCCTGTTTTGCAGGTTATTACTCAGGGACAAGGACAAACAAAAACATCTCAAGTTCAGTTCCCAACAGGTAAGAAAACTTCTTCTGTAAATATTTACTCAAGAACCTACAAGTCTCCTAGTCAGGCTGACTCTCGTGAAGTAGCTAACTACGGAAAAGATGATCCTTATACGGCTACTGAAAGTAACTACCAATATCCTTCAATGATTGCCAGCTCTGCTGTTGTTGGATTGATCGGTTTGGTGATTTCTTATGCGATTGCCGTGCCACTTGGTTCAGCTATGGCTCGATTCAAGAATACTTGGATTGATAGCTTCTCAACAGGGGCTTTGACCTTCTTGATGGCTCTTCCAACAATTGCCTTGGTTTATATCGTTCGTTTGGCTGGTTCTTCAATCGGTTTGCCAGATTCATTCCCTATCTTGGGTGCTGGAGATTGGCGTTCGTATGTTTTACCAGCAGTTATCCTTGGTTTGTTGGGTGCTCCTGGTACAGCCATTTGGATTCGTCGTTATATGATTGACTTACAATCACAGGACTTTGTTCGTTTTGCTCGTGCAAAAGGTTTGTCTGAAAAAGAAATTTCAAACAAACACATCTTTAAAAATGCCATGGTTCCGCTGGTTTCAGGAATTCCTGGTGCCGTTATCGGGGTTATCGGTGGTGCAACCCTTACTGAAACAGTCTTCGCCTTCCCAGGTATGGGTAAAATGTTGATTGACTCTGTAAAAGCATCTAATAACTCTATGGTCGTAGGTCTTGTCTTCATCTTTACATGTATTTCTATCTTCTCACTTCTTTTGGGAGATATTTGGATGACGATTATTGACCCACGTATTAAATTGACTGAGAAAGGAGGCAAATAATGTCTACAATCGATAAAGAAAAATTTCAGTTTGTAAAACGTGACGATTTTGCCTCTGAAGCCATTGATGCGCCAGCCTATTCTTACTGGGGCTCAGTGTTTAGACAATTTATGAAGAAAAAATCAACTGTAGTCATGTTGGGAATCTTGGTAGCTATCATTTTGATGAGTTTCATCTACCCAATGTTTTCTAAGTTTGATTTTAATGATGTCAGCAAGGTAAACGACTTTAGTGCTCGTTATATCAAGCCAAATGCTGAGCATTGGTTCGGTACAGACAGTAACGGTAAATCTCTTTTTGACGGTGTCTGGTTCGGAGCTCGTAACTCTATCCTCATTTCTGTGATTGCGACAGTAATTAACTTGGTTATCGGTGTTTTTGTCGGTGGTATTTGGGGAATTTCAAAATCAGTTGACCGCGTGATGATGGAAGTTTATAACGTCATCTCAAACATCCCATCTCTTTTGATTGTCATTGTCTTGACTTACTCAATCGGAGCTGGATTCTGGAATCTGATTTTTGCCATGAGTGTGACGACATGGATTGGGATTGCCTTCATGATCCGTGTGCAAATCTTGCGTTATCGTGACTTGGAATACAACTTGGCGTCACGTACTCTGGGAACACCAACCTTGAAGATTGTTGCCAAAAATATCATGCCACAATTGGTATCTGTTATTGTGACAACCATGACTCAAATGCTTCCAAGCTTTATCTCATACGAAGCCTTCTTGTCATTCTTCGGTCTTGGATTACCGATTACAGTGCCAAGTTTGGGTCGTTTGATTTCGGATTATTCACAAAACGTAACAACTAATGCTTACTTGTTCTGGATTCCATTGACAACTCTTGTTTTGGTATCCTTGTCCCTTTTCGTAGTTGGTCAAAACTTAGCGGATGCTAGTGATCCACGTACACATAGATAGGAGTAGAAATGACAAAAGAAAAAAATGTAATTTTGACTGCTCGCGATATTGTCGTGGAATTTGACGTTCGTGACAAAGTATTGACAGCCATTCGCGGCGTTTCCCTTGAACTAGTTGAAGGAGAAGTATTAGCCTTGGTAGGTGAGTCAGGATCAGGAAAATCTGTTTTGACAAAGACCTTCACAGGTATGCTTGAAGAAAATGGTCGTATTGCTCAAGGTAGCATTGACTACCGTGGTCAGGATTTGACATCTCTATCTTCTCACAAAGATTGGGAACAAATTCGTGGTGCTAAGATTGCGACTATCTTCCAAGATCCAATGACTAGTTTGGATCCAATTAAAACAATTGGTAGTCAGATTACAGAAGTTATTGTAAAACATCAAGGAAAAACAGCCAAAGAAGCGAAAGAATTGGCCATTGACTACATGAATAAGGTTGGGATTCCAGACGCAGATAGACGTTTTGATGAATACCCATTCCAATATTCTGGAGGAATGCGTCAACGTATCGTTATTGCGATTGCCCTTGCCTGCCGACCTGATGTCTTGATCTGTGATGAGCCAACAACTGCCTTGGATGTAACCATCCAAGCACAGATTATTGATTTGCTCAAGTCATTACAAAATGAGTATCATTTCACAACAATCTTTATCACTCACGACCTTGGTGTGGTAGCAAGTATTGCGGATAAGGTAGCGGTTATGTATGCAGGAGAAATTGTTGAGTATGGAACTGTTGAGGAAGTCTTCTATGACCCTCGCCATCCATATACATGGAGTCTCTTGTCTAGCTTGCCTCAGCTTGCTGATGATAAAGGGGATCTTTACTCAATCCCAGGAACACCTCCGTCACTTTATACTGACCTGAAAGGGGATGCCTTTGCCTTGCGTTCTGACTATGCAATGCAGATTGACTTCGAACAAAAAGCTCCTCAATTCTCAGTATCAGAGACACATTGGGCTAAAACTTGGCTACTTCATGAGGATGCTCCAAAAGTAGAAAAACCAGCTGTGATTGCAAATCTCCATGATAAGATCCGTGAAAAAATGGGATTTGCCCATCTGGCTGACTAGGAGGAAGGAAATGTCTGAAAAATTAGTAGAAATCAAAGATTTAGAAATTTCCTTCGGTGAAGGAAGTAAGAAGTTTGTCGCGGTTAAAAATGCTAACTTCTTTATCAACAAGGGAGAAACTTTCTCGCTTGTAGGTGAGTCAGGTAGTGGGAAAACAACTATTGGTCGTGCGATAATCGGTCTAAATGATACAAGTAATGGTGATATCATTTTTGATGGTCAAAAGATTAATGGTAAGAAATCGCGTGAACAAGCTGCGGAATTGATTCGTCGTATCCAGATGATTTTCCAAGACCCTGCAGCAAGTTTGAATGAACGTGCCACTGTTGATTATATTATTTCTGAAGGTCTTTACAATCACCGTTTATTTAAGGATGAAGAAGAACGTAAAGAGAAAGTACAAAATATTATCCGTGAAGTAGGTCTTCTTGCTGAGCACTTGACTCGTTATCCTCATGAGTTTTCAGGTGGTCAACGTCAACGTATTGGTATTGCCCGTGCCTTGGTCATGCAACCAGACTTTGTTATTGCAGATGAGCCAATTTCAGCCTTGGACGTTTCTGTGCGTGCCCAAGTCTTGAACTTGCTTAAAAAATTCCAAAAAGAACTTGGTTTGACCTATCTCTTCATCGCCCATGACTTGTCGGTTGTTCGTTTTATTTCAGATCGTATCGCAGTTATTTACAAGGGTGTTATTGTAGAGGTTGCAGAAACAGAAGAATTGTTTAACAATCCAATTCACCCATATACTCAAGCCTTGCTTTCAGCGGTACCAATCCCAGATCCAATCTTGGAACGCAAGAAGGTATTGAAGGTTTACGATCCAAGTCAACACGACTATGAGACTGATAAACCATCTATGGTAGAAATCTGTCCAGGCCACTATGTTTGGGCTAACCAAGCCGAATTGGCGCGTTACCAACAAGGACTAAACTAATAATGGTTTTATAATTTCCATAAAAATTGATATGGGAATTATAAACCTTTTTTGTTGGACTGATTTGAAAAAACTTTGAAAGAGTTTTCGAGAGAAATAGAATTCTTAGAAAATCATTGAATTATAGTGAGATGAAATAAAATCTTAACAACTTGATTAGGAAAGTCAAATTAATTTCTAGAAAAGTTATAGAAGTCGCGGCGTATTACTCTAGCTTCAATCTACTATAGTCTAATACTCTTCGAAAATCTCTTCAAAGCACGTCAGCGTCGCCTTATCGTATATATGTGACTGACTTCGTCAGTCTTATCTATAACCTCAAAACAGTGTTTTGAGCAGCCTGCGGCTAGCTTCCTAGTTTGCTTTTTGATTTTCATTGAGTATAATATCTACAATGTAAAAAACTCTAGCTATCAGTTCATTGATAGTTAGAGTTTTTTCTATTCATATGATTTAAGGAGTTTAAATAAGGCTTCTATTTCTGATGACGATGTAGCTGATTTAAGGTAAGCGTAATAAACTGTAAAAGTTATCTTATCCTTCGGTATAAGAGGGATTTTTATTAAATCATCATCTTCATCAGAAAGTGCGATATCAGCCAGTAAACTAAGGCCAATCCCTTTCTTTAAAAGTTCTTTAAGAATGACAATATCATCCGTCTTAAAGAATATTTCTGCCTTGTTTTGATACTTTTGATTAAGTATTTCAAAAGCTTTCAGGTGAACAAAGTGTTCGTCTAAGAGTATAAAGGATTGATCTACTAATTCTTCAAAAGCGAGGGAAGGAACAGTGGCAAAAGGATGGTTCTTAGATAAAACGATATACAGTTCTTTATGAAATAGCTCGTGTGTCTCTATTGAAGGATAATTGAGAGGTTCAATTAAACCGAGTAGGCTTGCATTAAGGTCTCCCTTAAGGAGAAGGTTTAATAACTCTACGGAGCCACCGCGGATAGGGCGTATCTTTTTTAAAAAATCGAATTTATCTTTTTCGTTTAAGGCAGCGAAGAGATACTGAATGATAATAGGAGGGAATCCTACAGTAGAGTATTGTGCCAAGGAGCGGTTAATTTCTTTTTGAGTAGAAATGACCTCAGGTAAGATCAGTTCTGTATGCTTTAGAAGGATTTGTCCTTGAGGAGTTAGCTTGAAGGAACGATGCGAGGGGTCATGGTGAATCAATTTGCAGTTAAAGGCTTCCTCTAAGCGCTTGATAGCATAAGAAATAGATGGTTGGCTGACTTTATGTTGTTTTGCTACTTCCGTATAGGATTGAAGCTGGCAGAGGTCATAAAAATATTGTAGATCTTTTAAATTCATATGGGTTCACTTTCATTAGTTGGAGAAGGAAAATAAGTGGAAAACAGCAGATAAATAATTTTTATCCGTATCCTACAATTTGACTATACGAGTATTCACCAGTTAAAATGTAAGTGAGTCAGGGATTTCAAAGATTATCTAAGATACTCTCAAAAATGACCAACATTTTTTCTCGTTTATCAATAGGGAGCTGTTTAATCTTCATGTTGATTCTTTTGAGTGAAAGATTGTCACTCTTATCAGAGGTTGATTCAAGGCTATCAAAATTGAAAAATTCCTCTGGGGTCATTTCTAGGGCGTCAATCACTTTTTCAAGACTGTGAATGGTCAGATTCACATTTTGGTTTTCAAGTTGATTGATATACTTAAGCCCGAGTCCTGCTTGTTCCGAAAGTTCTTCCTGGCTCATTTTATTCTGTGTTCGAAAATATTTCACTTTTTGGGAAATATATTGTTGTAAATAGTTTTTAGTTGTCATATAAATAGAATACAAGTTTTATATGACAAAAAACACCTTAAAAAATACAAAGTATTACATAACATACCTAGATGATATTTATTTTAATGAGGATTGTCAATTTGTATGATTGGTTTATTTTACTCGAAACTTTTAGTAAAGAGAGATCATCGAGAGTTTGATGAGTTCAGAAATTTATAACATATGCGTATACAATTGTATTATTTAAACAACAACGTTTTACGAACAATTCGTTTCATGTGGTATAATATAAGTAAAAAGGAGCTTGCACTATGACTGCACATGATATTTTAAACAATCCTTTCCTCAATAAAGGTACTGCCTTTACCTTAGAGGAGCGAAAGGAACTAGGCCTTATTGGTTTACTGCCACCGTATGTTCAAACGATTGAAGAACAAGCGGCGCAAACTTATGCACAAATGCAAACAAAAGCCAATGATTTGGAAAAACGTCTTTTCCTAATGGAAATTTTTAATACCAACAGGACTCTTTTCTATTACCTCTTTTCTCAACATTTGAAAGAATTCAATCCAATTGTATATGATCCAACCATTGCAGATACGATTGAAGGCTATAGTGATCTTTTTGTAGATCCCCAATATGCGGGATATCTTGATATCAATCATCCTGAAAATATTGAAGCTACTTTGAAAAACGCTGCCGGGGGTCGCGAGATTCGTCTCATTGTTGTAACAGATGCAGAAGGAATCCTTGGAATTGGCGACTGGGGAACAAATGGTGTCGATATTTCTGTTGGGAAATTGATGGTCTATACGGGTGCTGCTGGAATCGATCCTTCGATGGTCCTTCCTTTAGTCATTGATGCAGGGACTAACCGTGAAGAACTTCGTAACAATTCTAATTACTTAGGAAATCGTCACGAAAGGGTCCGCGGAGATCGTTACTACGACTTCATTGACCAATTTGTTCAAACAGCAGAACGTCTCTTTCCTAAACTCTACCTTCACTGGGAAGACTTCGGCCGCTTGAATGCTGCCAATATTCTTGAAAAATACCGGAAACAAATCCCGACCTTTAATGATGATATTCAAGGTACAGGAATCGTTACCTTGGGTGGTATCTTCGGTTCGCTGGATATTAGTGGTGAAAAATTAACAGATCAAGTTTATCTCTGCTATGGTGGTGGTACTGCGGGTGCAGGAATTGCCTCTCGTGTTCTTCGTGAAATGGTAAGTGAAGGTCTTTCTGAAGAAGAAGCTTATAAACGTTTCATTATGGTTGATAAACAAGGTCTTCTCTTTGATGACATGGATGACTTGACACCAGAGCAAAAACCATTTGCTAAGAAACGTGCTGACTTTAGTAACGCAGATAAGTTGACTGACCTGCTTGAAGTAGTGAAGACTGTGAAGCCAACTATTCTTGTAGGAACTTCAACTCAGCCTAATACCTTCACTAAAGAAATAGTAGAAGCTATGTGTGAAAACACAGAACGTCCAATGATCTTCCCTTTGTCAAATCCAACTAAATTGGCAGAAGCTAGTGCCAAAGATTTGATTGAATGGTCAGATGGCAAAGCTTTTGTCGCAACAGGAATTCCTGCTGATACGGTTTCTTATAAAGGTGTAGACTATGTGATTGGTCAAGCAAATAATGCCCTGATTTACCCAGGTCTTGGTCTAGGTATGCTGGCTTCTGAAGCAAGTCTTTTGACTGATGAAATGATTGGAGCAGCGGCGCATTCATTGAGTGGTATTGTCGATCCAGGCCAACCAGGAGCTCCTGTCTTGCCACCATTCAAGTATGTAGCAGATGTTTCTATTAAAGTAGCAGAAGCAGTCGCTAAAAAAGCACAAGAGCAAGGTCTTGCACGCGCTAAGGAAACAGATATGGCCAAAGCAGTTCGTGATTTGAAGTGGTATCCAGAGTATAAATAATTCATTTCTGTTGCCTATCCTCGGGATACTTGGCTTATTTTGGATATGTTAGCAATTTACAGAGTTGATAGCCGAAAAGTAAAGAGATTGTCGTATTGACTATTGGTTTTAAACAGTATAAAATAACTGTCGATTTTTTGTCCGACTGCCAAGAGTCAGTTTAATACTACACTAAAATCAAAATGCATTATATAATAGTGATATGAAATCAACCAAAGAAGAAATACAAGCCATCAAAACACTTTTAAAAAACTCTAGTACAACTGAATACCATAAAAGTCTTCAAATCGTTCTATTTTGTCTAATGGGCAAATCTTTGAAATTATCCTAAAAGAATTGAAAGAATTATGAAAGAATTTTCGAAAAATTTTAAAAAATTCTGAAATATTCTTGACAGGTGATGAAAAAGGTGGTAAGATAAGAAACATCAAAAAAGAAAGCAGAAAAAGAAATGAATAAGAAACAAGCTGTAACGATGAATCAAAACTTTTACTTTAGCTACTTTAGATAGTGTTTGTAGACATGTCACCATGGATGCAAACAGTTCAAGCAATTTGTTTGTATCTATGTGGCTAAGATTTTTGATTGTGGTCCATATAGATGAATATCTAAATGGACTAGCAAAGTTATAACTTGTTAGATTATTTCAAGCATCCGTTTAGATAGTATCTAGGCGGTTTTTTGTTTTATCTTTTCTGAGAAGGAGTTTCATTATGAAAGTTGTTCGAAAATTACTAGCCCCTCTCTTGGTAGTGGGGATCCTCTTGACCTCTCTGATTAGTTTGCATCAGTTGAAGGCAGATAAGAAAAAAGACGTTTTTCGTATCGGTATTTCGCAATTTATTACTCATCAATCTTTGGACGCTACTAGAGAAGGGTTTGTAGATGAACTAGCTAAACAAGGCTATATTGAGGGGAAAAATATCGAGATTGATTTGCAAAATGCACAGGGAGAACAAAGAAATCTAAAAACGATTTCCCAGCAACTAGCAGAATCTAGTGATGTCGTTCTAGCCATCGCAACGCCTTCTGCTCAGAGCTTGGCTAATACAACACAAACGACACCGGTTATCTTTTCAGCTGTAACAGATCCTGTCAGTGCCAAGTTGGTTGAGTCAAGAGAACATCCGGGGGGAAATGTAACTGGAACAAGTGATCAGTCATCAGATGCTATCTCAACCCAAATCAATTTGATAAAGAAAGTGTTGCCAAAAGCTAAAACAATTGGAATCCTCTATACTCAGAGCGAGCCAAACTCAGTTGTCCAAAAGGATGAAGCTAAGCGACTTCTGGAAGAAAAAGGCTTTACCGTTGTTGAAAAAACAATCTTGGACAGTAACAATGTCAAGGCGGCAGCAGAGAGTTTGATGGCAGAAGTGGATATGGTTTTTGTACCAACGGACAATATCATTTCGTCAACCATGGAAACAGTTAAGCAGGTTTCTATTAAACACAAGGTTCCAGTATTCGGTGGCTCAACGGAAATGATTGCGGTTGGTGGTTTGTATAACTACGGTACCAATTATGAAGAATTGGGACGGCAGACAGCCCGCATGTTGATTCGTGTCTTAAAAGGTGAGAAACCAGAAAATATAGCAGTTGAGTTGCCTGAAAAACTGGAATTGCATACCAATCAAGAAATGGCAGATGCACTAGGAATTGATATTAGTAAGTTAGAAGGCAAGGAATAGGGAGGTTTAAGATGAGTTTTGTATTATCTAGTTTATCAGAAGGTTTGTTGTGGTCGATTATGGCCATTGGAGTTTACTTGACTTTCCGTATTTTGGATATTGCGGATATGACTGCTGAAGGAGCCTTTCCTTTGGGGGCAGCTGTCGTTGTATCGCAGATACAGGCAGGGACAAATCCTTGGATTGCGACCTTACTTGCTTTGCTGGCAGGTATGGTAGCTGGTCTTGTATCAGGAATGCTCCACACCAAGATGAAAATCCCAGCTCTCTTGACAGGGATTGTGACCTTGACAGGGCTTTATTCAATCAATATTAAAATCATGGGCAGTGTGCCCAACCTTTCCTTGGGAGATTCTTCAACTGTCTTTAAACAATTGGCGAGCTTGGGGCTGACAAATGAAGAAGCTGTTTTCTCATTCAGTTTGGCCTGTCTCCTACTTGTTTGTTTGGTCTTGACTCTTTTGATGAAAACGGAGATTGGATTGGTCTTGCGTTCGACTGGGGACAATATTCCGATGAGTGAGGCTAATGGGGTCAATGTAGACACCATGAAGATTGTTGGTTACATGATTTCAAATGGTTTGATTGCCCTGTGTGGTTCCTTGTTCGCTCAAAATGATGGATTTTCAGACGTAACCTCTGGGACAGGAACCATCGTTGTTGGTTTGAGTGCAGTTATTATTGCAGAAGTTTTGATACACGACTTGACCATTGGAGGTCGCTTGTTATCTATCGGAATCGGTGCCATTGTTTACCGTTTGATTATTTTAAATATCTATGAAATTCCAAATCTAGATCAAAACCTGGTACGTCTCTTTAATGCAATCTTGCTAGCCTTAGTGTTATTTGCACCAGAACTGCAAAAGAGATTAAAGATTCGTGGTTTGAAACTGAGAAATGAATAGGAGGAGAAAGTTATGGCAAGTTTGTTAACACTTGAAAATATTCACAAAACCTTTGAAGCAGGGACGGTCAATGAGAACCATGTCCTCAAAGGATTAGACTTAGAGGTTGAAGAGGGAGATTTTATCTCTGTGATTGGTGGAAATGGAGCAGGGAAATCCACTTTGATGAATATCTTGGCTGGCAATCTATCGGTGGATGAAGGGGACCTTTTATTGGCAGGCAAATCCATTAAAAATCTTAGTGTAAGAAAGAGAGCCAAGGATATTGCCCGTGTTTTTCAAGATCCTAAGATGGGAACAGCTTCTCGTTTGACGATTGAGGAGAATATGGCTATTGCCTTGAGACGCGGGCAGAAGAGAGGGCTTGGTTGGGGCGTGAAGGAGAAGGATAGAATCCAGTTTCAAGAAGCCTTGAAAGAGTTGAATATTGGTCTTGAAAACCGCTTGAAAGTGGATACTCAATACCTCTCAGGAGGACAAAGACAGGCCTTGACCCTAGTCATGGCAGCTCTGGTGAAACCCAAACTTTTGCTTTTGGATGAACATACTGCGGCACTTGATCCGAAAACGAGTCAAATGGTGATGGACTTGACGCAAAAGATTGTGGAACACCATCAATTGACGACTTTGATGATTACCCACGATATGAACCATGCGATTGAGTATGGTAATCGTCTCATTATGCTCTATCAGGGTAAGATAGTGGTGGATGTCAAGGGAGAGGAGAAAAAGCATCTGACAGTTGAAGATCTCATGCATCTCTTCCAGAAAAATAGTGGCCAAAGTCTAGTCAGTGATGAATTAGTTTTGGGATAAAGAAAAAGGCTGAGATCTAGTGTTTCAGTCTTTTATTTCTTACACTGGCTATTTATGTAAATTAAACGCAACAAGGAGCCCTCTTTCGCATAAAAGCAGGGTTCTTTTTGCTGTCTATTCCATCTCTGAAAGCGTAAAACAAACTGGTCAGGGTGGCTATTTTGTGGTATAATGAAAGAGACTCAAAAAGAAACAGGAGAAAAATAATGGATTTACTATTAGCAATTGTATTGATTGTGCTAGCTTTTCTAGGAGGAGCTCTTGGAGGAATGTACTTGGTTCGTAAGCAAATTGAAAAAGAGTTCGCTGACAACCCACGTTTGAATGCTGAAGCGGTTCGTACTCTTTTGAGTGCAAATGGTCAAAAACCAAGCGAAGCTAAGGTACAACAAGTTTACCACCAAATCATCCGCCAACAAAAAGCAGCCCTTGCTAACAATAAAAAGAAAAAATGAATAAGGAAAAGTCTGGGATGAAAGTTCCAGACTTCTCACTATGTTGGCTATGGTTTAGGGATGAGACTTTTTCCTTGCATTCTATTGATATTTGATTATGATTAAGAGAGATAGTAGTTGTTGAAGCTGTCCTTCAGTTCTTAAAGACAAGTAATCATAATGAACTATCAATCAGAAAAAAGACTAGAAAGAAGACTGTATGGATAATCGACCAATTGGTTTTTTGGATTCGGGTGTCGGGGGTTTGACCGTTGTGCGGGAGCTCATGCGCCAGCTTCCCCATGAAGAAATCGTCTATATTGGAGATTCGGCGCGGGCGCCCTATGGTCCCCGTCCTGCTGAGCAAATTCGTGAATATACTTGGCAGCTGGTCAATTTTCTCTTGACCAAGGATGTCAAAATGATTGTCATTGCTTGTAACACTGCGACTGCGGTCGTCTGGGAAGAAATTAAGGCTCAACTAGACATTCCCGTCCTAGGTGTGATTTTGCCAGGAGCTTCGGCAGCCATCAAGTCCAGCCAAGGTGGGAAAATCGGAGTCATTGGAACGCCCATGACGGTACAATCAGACATCTATCGTCAGAAAATTAACGATCTGGATCCGGATTTACAGGTGGAGAGTTTGGCTTGTCCCAAGTTTGCCCCTTTGGTTGAGTCTGGCGCCCTGTCAACCAGTGTCACCAAGAAAGTGGTCTATGAAACCCTGCGTCCCTTGGTTGGAAAGGTGGATAGCCTGATTTTGGGCTGTACCCACTATCCACTCCTCAGACC
Organism: Streptococcus mitis; assembly: GCF_946188375.1. GTDB lineage: Bacteria > Bacillota > Bacilli > Lactobacillales > Streptococcaceae > Streptococcus > Streptococcus mitis_CX. The sequence continues at coordinate 104,272 of NZ_CAMHUS010000005.1, read as the reverse complement.
TATTATTCAAAATGTCATGGGGCCCAAGGTTCAGCTCATCGATAGTGGGGCAGAGTGCGTACGAGACATCTCAGTCTTACTCAATTATTTTGAAATCAATCGTGGTCGCGATGCTGGACCACTTAATCACCGTTTTTACACAACAGCCAGCAGCCAAAGTTTTGCACAAATTGGTGAAGAATGGCTTGAAAAAGAGATTCATGTGGAGCATGTAGAATTATGACAAATAAAATTTATGAATACAAGGATGACCAGGACTGGTATGTCGGCTCATATAGTATTTTTGGTGGTGTCCGGACATTGACTGATGAAGACTTGGATTTTCCTCTATTTGAGTTTGCCCAAAGATTTCGAGATGAGGAACAAGGTTTTCCTATTTCTGTGATTGTTTTACGCTATGGTTCTCTCTACCGTTTATTGTCTTTTGTGGTAGATATCCTCAACCAAGAAATGGGACGAAATCTGGAAGTCATCCAACGTCAGGGAGCTTTTCTCTTGATTGAAAATGCGCAACTCCTGCATGTAGCATTGCCTAAAGAAGGGGTCAATGTTCATGATTTCTTTGAGACAAGCAAGGTCAGAGAAACCTTATTGATTGCGACTCGTAACGAGGGCAAGACCAAGGAATTCCGAGCTATCTTTGACAAGCTAGGCTACGATGTGGAAAATCTCAATGACTATCCTGACTTGCCTGAAGTAGCAGAAACAGGCATGACCTTCGAAGAAAATGCCCGTCTCAAGGCAGAAACCATTTCCCAATTAACGGGCAAGATGGTTTTGGCAGATGACTCAGGTCTCAAAGTCGATGTCCTTGGTGGCTTGCCAGGTGTCTGGTCAGCTCGTTTCGCAGGAGTGGGAGCTACTGACCGTGAAAACAATGCCAAACTCTTGCACGAATTGGCCATGGTCTTTGAACTCAAGGACCGCTCGGCTCAATTCCATACAACCCTAGTCGTAGCCAGTCCAAACAAGGAAAGCTTGGTTGTTGAAGCAGACTGGCCTGGCTACATTAACTTTGAACCTAAGGGTGAAAATGGCTTTGGCTATGACCCTCTCTTCCTTGTAGGAGAGACAGGCAAGTCCTCAGCTGAATTAACCCTTGAAGAAAAAAATAGCCAATCTCACCGTGCCTTAGCCGTTAAGAAACTTTTGGAGGTATTTCCATCATGGCAAAGCAAACCATCATTGTAATGAGCGATTCCCATGGCGATAGCTTGATTGTGGAAGAAATCCGTGATCGCTATGTGGGCAAAGTTGATGCCGTTTTTCATAACGGCGATTCTGAACTGCGTCCCGATTCTCCCCTTTGGGAAGGCATCCGTGTTGTTAAAGGGAATATGGACTTCTACGCAGGCTATCCAGAACGTCTGGTGACTGAGCTTGGTTCGACCAAGATTATCCAAACTCATGGTCATTTGTTTGATATCAATTTCAATTTTCAAAAGTTGGACTACTGGGCTCAGGAAGAAGAAGCCGATATCTGCCTCTATGGTCACTTGCATGTGCCAAATGCTTGGATGGAAGGCAAGACCCTCTTTCTAAATCCAGGCTCAATCAGTCAACCACGTGGTACCGTCAGAGAATGTCTCTATGCTCGTGTGGAGATTGATGACAGTTATTTCAAAGTGGACTTTTTGACACGAGCCCATGAGGTGTATCCGGGCTTGTCCAAGGAGTTTAGCCGATGATTGCCAAGGAGTTTGAGACTTTCTTGTTGGGGCAGGAGGAAACTTTTTTGACTCCTGCTAAAAATCTAGCTGTGTTGATTGATACTCACAATGCGGATCACGCGACCCTCTTGCTCAGTCAGATGACCTATACCCGTGTTCCTGTTGTGACAGATGAAAAACAGTTTGTTGGGACGATTGGGCTCAGAGATATTATGGCTTATCAGATGGAGCATGACTTGAGTCAAGAAATCATGGCAGATACGGATATCGTTCATATGACGAGAACGGACGTAGCGGTCGTCTCGCCTGATTTTACCATTACGGAGGTCTTGCACAAGCTAGTGGATGAGTCCTTCCTCCCTGTAGTAGATAAGAATGGTATCTTCCAGGGAATTATCACACGTAAGTCTATCCTCAAGGCAGTCAATGCCCTCTTGCATGACTTTAGTAAGGAATATGAGATTCGATGCAAATGAGAGATAGGATTTCAGCCTTTTTAGAAGAAAAGCAAGGCTTGTCTGTCAATTCCAAGCAGTCCTATAAGTATGATTTAGAACAGTTTTTAGATTTGGTAGGCGAGCGGATTTCTGAGACCAGTCTCAAGATTTACCAAGCCCAGCTAACCAATCTAAAGATCAGCGCCCAGAAGCGAAAGATTTCGGCCTGTAACCAATTTCTCTACTTTCTCTATCAAAAAGGAGAAGTGGATAGCTTTTACCGCTTGGAATTAGCTAAACAAGCTGAAAAGAAGACCGAAAAGCCAGAATTGTTAGACCTAGACTCTTTTTGGCAGGAAAGCGACTATCCAGAGGGTCGCTTGCTAGCGCTCTTAATCCTAGAAATGGGCCTCTTGCCGAGTGAGATTTTAGCTCTCAAGGTTGCGGATATCAATCTGGACTTTCAGGTGTTGCGAATCAAGAAGGCTTCCCAACAGAGGATTGTCACCATTCCCACGACCTTGCTTTCAGAATTGGAACCCTTGATGGGGCAGACCTATCTCTTTGAAAGGGGAGGGAAAGCTTATTCCCGTCAGTGGGCCTTTCGTCAGTTAGAAGCTTTTGTCAAGGAGAAAGGTTTTCCAGCCTTATCAGCCCAAGCATTGCGGGAACAGTTCATTCTACGACAAATTGAAAACAAGGTCGATTTGTACGAAATTGCAAAAAAATTAGGATTAAAAACAGTCCTGACCTTAGAAAAATATAGATAATGGATATTAAATTAAAAGATTTTGAAGGGCCCCTGGACTTGCTCTTGCACCTTGTTTCTAAGTACCAGATGGATATCTACGATGTGCCCATTACGGAAGTCATCGAACAATATCTAGCCTATGTCTCAACCCTGCAGGCCATGCGTCTGGAAGTGACGGGAGAGTATATGGTCATGGCCAGTCAGCTCATGTTGATCAAGAGTCGCAAGCTCTTGCCAAAGATAGCAGAAGTGACAAATTTGGAAGATGACCTAGAGCAGGATCTTCTCTCCCAAATCGAAGAATACCGCAAATTCAAGCTCTTGGGTGAACACTTGGAAGCCAAGCACCAAGAACGGGCCCAGCACTATTCCAAAGCGCCGACAGAATTGATTTACGAAGATGCGGAGCTTGTGCATGACAAGACGACCATTGACCTCTTTTTGGCTTTTTCAAATATCCTAGCCAAGAAAAAAGAGGAGTTTGAACAGAATCATACGACTATCCTGCGGGATGAGTATAAGATTGAGGACATGATGGTTATCGTGAAAGAGTCCTTGGCTGGACGAGATCAATTGCGCTTGCAGGATTTGTTCAAGGAAGCCCAGAATGTCCAAGAGGTTATCACCCTCTTTTTGGCAACCCTAGAGTTAATCAAAACCCAGGAGCTGATTCTTGTGCAAGAGGAGAGTTTCGGAGATATCTATCTCATGGAAAAGAAGGAAGAAAGTCAAGTGGCCCAAAGCTAGACTTGATAGAGAGGAAAGATGAGTACTTTAGCAAAAATAGAAGCGCTCTTGTTTGTAGCGGGTGAAGATGGGATTAGAGTCCGCCAGTTAGCTGAACTCCTCTCTCTGCCACCGACAGGCATCCAACAGAGTTTAGAAAAATTAGCCCAGAAGTATGAAAAGGACCCAGATTCCAGTTTGGCTCTGATTGAGACAGGGGGAGCTTATAGATTGGTGACCAAGCCTCAATTTGTAGAGATTTTGAAGGAATACTCTAAGGCACCTATCAACCAGAGCTTGTCTCGGGCAGCTCTTGAGACCTTGTCCATCATTGCCTACAAACAGCCTATCACACGAATAGAAATTGATGCCATCCGTGGGGTCAACTCGAGTGGGGCCTTGGCAAAGTTGCAGGCTTTTGACCTGATAAAGGAAGACGGGAAAAAAGAAGTGTTGGGGCGCCCCAACCTCTATGTGACTACAGATTATTTCCTAGATTACATGGGGATAAACCATTTAGAAGAATTACCAGTGATTGATGAGCTTGAGATTCAAGCCCAAGAAAGCCAATTATTTGGTGAAAGGATAGAAGAAGATGAGAATCAATAAGTATATTGCCCACGCAGGTGTGGCCAGTAGGAGAAAAGCAGAAGAGCTGATCAAGCAAGGTTTGGTGACGGTCAACGGCCAGGTGGTACGTGAACTAGCAACGACCATCAAGTCTGGTGACAAGGTCGAAGTTGAAGGTCAGCCTATCTACAACGAAGAAAAGGTCTATTATCTACTTAACAAACCACGCGGTGTCATTTCCAGTGTGACAGATGACAAGGGTCGCAAGACGGTTGTCGACCTCTTGCCCAATGTCAAAGAGCGCATCTACCCTGTAGGTCGTTTGGACTGGGATACATCAGGAGTCTTGATTTTGACCAATGATGGGGATTTTACGGATGAGATGATTCACCCTCGTAATGAGATTGACAAGGTTTATGTCGCGCGTGTTAAAGGTGTGGCCAATAAGGACAATCTTCGTCCCTTGACCCGTGGACTTGAGATTGATGGCAAGAAAACCAAGCCGGCTGTCTATGAGATTCTCAAAGTGGACCCAGTTAAAAACCGCTCTGTGGTACAGTTGACTATCCATGAAGGGCGTAACCACCAGGTTAAAAAGATGTTTGAAGCTGTCGGTCTTCAAGTGGACAAGTTGTCACGGACCCGTTTTGGACATCTAGACTTGACAGGACTCCGTCCAGGAGAATCCCGTCGTCTTAACAAAAAAGAAATCAGCCAACTACATACCATGGCTGTAACCAAGAAATAATGAAACGAATTTTAATAGCGCCTGTGCGCTTTTACCAACGTTTTATCTCGCCAGCCTTTCCACCTTCTTGTCGTTTTGAGCCTACTTGCTCAAACTATATGATTGAGGCTATTGAAAAACATGGCTTCAAGGGTGTTTTGATGGGCTTAGCTCGGATTTTACGTTGCCATCCCTGGTCGAAAACAGGTAAGGACCCCGTCCCAGACCATTTTTCACTCAAACGGAATCAAGAAGAAAAATGAGGCTGGGTAAAAGTATTTTAGTGAAATGATAAAAACGCATCCTATCAGGTTTGAGTGAGTCTGATAGGATGCGTTTTATCATGTAAAGATGTGATTGAGTTTAAAGTAGCTTATTTCAAGGTTTTTTGTGCGTCTTCAATCATAAGTTTGGTTGATTCAAGTCCGCCTCCGCTTAGATACCAGAGGTCTGGTGTTAGTTGGATAATCTTGCCATTTTTAGCAGCAGGAGTTTCAGCGATAAGGGCATTTTCTAGGACGCCGTCGTTGCTTGAGTTGTCCCCACCGATGGCAAGGGTACGGTTGATGACAAAGAGGATGTCAGGATTGATTTCTTTGACACTTTCAAAGCTGACTTCTTGTCCGTGGCGAGAGTCTTCAAATTGAGTATCTGTTGGCTTGAATTTCAAGGTTTGGTACAAGAAAGAGAAACGAGATTGGGCACCAAAGGCAGCCATTTTCCCTTCGTTGAGGAGGATGGCAAGGGCTTTTTTGTCAGAACTTTCATTTTTAGTAGCGACTTCTTGTATGCTCTTGTCTAGCTTGGCCAATTCTTCCTTGGCTTTCTGTGTACCAGTTTCACCAAAGGCGCTTGCTAGGGATTCGATATTAGCCTTGGTAGAAGTCCAGTAGTCATCTTTGCCTGCTTGGAAGAGAACAGTCGGAGCGATTTCGTTGAACTTATCTACGAATTTTTGGGTACGTGGTGAAGCGATAATTAGGTCTGGTTCAAGAGCAGCAAGGGCTTCTAGGTCTGGCTCAACCATAGAACCAACATTTTTAACTTTTCCAGCTAGGTCTTTAAGATAAGTCGGAACAGTTTTTATAGGCATTCCGACGATATTCTTTTCAAAACCTAAAGCGCGAATAGTATCCGCAGCACCGAGGTCAAAGGTCACAATCTTTTCAGGGACTTTTGAAAGTGTGACTATACCTAGTGAACTTTTAATGGTTACCTCTGTTGGAGTAGAGCTACTTGACTCTGTCTTACTAGTGCTTGAGTTTGTACTACATGCACCAAGTAGGAGCAAGAAGCTGGCCACTAGGGCAGTGAGATAAAGTTTAAGGGATGTTTTCATAATTTCTTCTTTTTAAAATGTGATAACGTTGTAGGGAGTCTCTTAGCTAGGTTTGTTAGTTAAGAGACTGAGGGTTCTCTAACTTGAGCTTCTATGTTGCTAGCTATAGATGCAGATCTTTTTGCCATTGATATCAGCTAGCGTGATGGGAATCTCATATAGTTGACTGAGCAGGTCAGTCTGCATGATTTGATCGGTTCTTCCCTTGCTAAAGACTTGACCGTCCTTGAAGGCGATAATTTCATCCGCATACTGGCTGGCCATGTTAATATCGTGGAGAACGATGATAATGGTCTTGCCGAGTTCCTCCACCAGTCGTCGAAGAATCTGCATCATGCTGACGCTTTGTTTGATGTCGAGATTGTTGAGTGGTTCGTCCAGCAAGATAAAGTCTGTATCCTGGGCCAGTACCATAGCGATAAAGACCCGCTGGAGTTGTCCTCCAGACAGGCTATCGATGTAGCGGTCTTTTAAGTTGGTCAGTTCTAAATAGTCCATAGTTTCTCGGATTTTTTCCCAATCTTCTGGTCTCAGTCGACCTCGGCTGTAGGGAAAACGTCCAAAACTGACCAGTTCTTCAACCGTCAATTTGGCTTGGTAATTGATTTTCTGCTTTAGGATAGTCAGTTCTTGAGCCAGTTCTTGCGAATTCCAGCTCTCGATTTCACGGCCTTTGATACTGAGTATTCCCTGATCCTTCTTGGTCAGTCTGCTCATGATGGAGAGGAGAGTTGATTTTCCAGCACCATTTGGACCAATAAAGGCTGTCAGTTTCTGAGGACTGACTTCAAGCGTAATACCTTGCAAAATATCCTGTTTTTGAATGGATTTGTCAATGTTTTCCAGTTTCACTGACGCGCCCTCCTGTATAGTAAGATAAAGAATAAGAGACCACCTACGCTCTCGATGATCATGCTGATGCGAATTTCCAGTGCAAAGACTCGTTCAATCAGGGCCTGCCCCAAGGTCAAGCTAATAAATCCAACCAGAATGGCTACGATAAAGAGTAACTTGTGCCGATAGTCTTTGACAATCAGGTAGGTGAGGTTGGCTAGCATAAAGCCGAAGAAGGCCATAGGTCCTACCAGGGCAGTTGCTGTTGAGGTCAAAAGCACGATACCCCAGAGGAGTTCTCTCTGTTCTTTTTCAACATCGAGCCCCAATATCTGAGCCGTTTCTCTTTGCAGGTGCAAGACATCCAGAATGACTGCTTTTCGAAAGAAAAAGAGTGTCAAAGCAAGGATAATCAGAGAACCGATGGCTAGGATGGAAGTGTTGAGATGTTGAAAGGAAGCAAAGAGACTGTTTTGCAGTTTATCGTATTCATTTGGATCCATCAGGACTTGGAGGAAGGTACTGATATTTCGAAAGAGACTTCCGAGGGCTAGACAGATCAACAGAATGAAGACAAGGTCTTGCTTCATCAGTGTCTTCAAGTAGCCTTGTAAGACGAGAAAGAAGAGGGATTGAAGCAGAAGCAAGACTAGGAATTCTAAGATAGGGGACTTGACAAGTTGAAGAAACTTGCTTTCAAAAACCAGTAGCAGGGTTTGTAGCAAAACATAGAAGGATTCGATTCCTAAAATACTAGGTGTCAGGAAGCGATTTTCCGTCAGGGTTTGAAAACTAATGGTCGAAATCCCTGTCGCGATAGCTACCAAGAGATAAACGATGATTTTTTGGGAACGCAACTTCCAAGAAAAGGCTGACAAGTGAGTGATGGGCCAAAAGTAGAGAAGGCAAGCTCCGATGGCAAGAATAATGAGAATCCAGAAGAGCTTGGTATGTTTGCTTTTAGACTGCATCTTTTCGTCCCCCTCTCCAGAGAAGTAGGATAAAGACGAGGCTACCGATGATTCCTAGCAAGAGACTGACAGACAGCTCATAGGGCCGAATCAAGACTCGGGATAGGATGTCGCAGGCCAGAACTAGATTGGCACCGACCAGAGCGACGATGAGTTTGGTCTGACTTAGATTATCTCCATAGTGCTTGCGAACAAGATTGGGAACGATGACCCCGAGAAATGGCAAGCCACCCACGGTAATCATGGTGACACTAGTCGTTAGCGCCACCAGAAAGAGGGCCAGTTTTTCAAGTAGGGAGTAGGAAATCCCCAAACTTTCACTGGTTTCTTTTCCTAGATTCATGATGGTAAAGGTTTGGGATAATTTCCAAACGGCTATCAGGATAATGAGGCCTAAAAAGAGCCATTCATACTGATGAGTCTGAATCATGGAGAAGGAGCCCTGGGTCCAGGCAGTCATACTCTGAACCAGATTGAAACGGTAGGCGATAACTTCTGTCACAGAACCGATAATTCCACTATAGATGATCCCAATCAGAGGCAACATCCACCTTTCCTTTATAGTAAAAATGGTCATAAAGGCTAGGAAGAAGAGGGTGAATACGATGGATGAAACAAAAGCGAAGAGCATCTTTTGGGTCAGACTAGCCGACGGAAAGACAAAGAGGCTCAATACCATTCCCAGTTTGGCAGCTTCAGTGGTCCCAACTGTACTTGGAGCAGCAAACTGATTTTGAGTGATAGTCTGCATGAGAAGTCCTGCCATACTCATACTAGAGGCCACAAGGAGAATGCTGATGGTTCTTGGGAGACGGGACTCTTGAAAGAGGAGCCAGGTCTGCTGGTCGAAATCAAATAGCTTTCCCCATGAAAAATCACTGGTCCCAATGCTAATAGAGAGAAAGACTAGGAGTAGAAGTAAGCCAATTAAATAATGAGAAAGTTTCATACCCCGTCCTTTCATGTAGATTTGGTACCGAAAGATACCTGCGGATATTACTGTAACACGATTTCTTTAATCTGTCAATAAATTTTCTGACAATTTAATGAATAAAACAAGGAGAGAGTACCAGGACCTTCTCCTCTGTTATCCTATTCCAAAATGTTTTTGCCTTCTTTAACACGCCAACGATAATCTGATAAAATAATATCTTCGAGGGAGTAGCTAGCCTTCCAATCAAGATATTTTTTAGCTTTTGATGCGTCTGCTAGGACGCTGGCTGGGTCCCCAGCACGGCGAGCAACAATTTCGTGGGGTATTTTTTTATTCAGTAGTTCTTCAGCAGTTTTAAAGATTTCTTTGACGGTATAGCCTTTTTCAGTTCCCAAGTTAAAGATTTGAGAAGAACTGTTTTCTTGAAATAGGTAGTTCATTCCTTTAACATGAGCCTGTGCAAGGTCCAAGACATGAATGTAATCTCGAATACATGAACCATCACGTGTATCATAGTCATCTCCAAATATTTTCAGGCTATCATTTTGTCCCAATGCGGTCTTGTTGATGTTGGGAATGATATGAGTTGGATTTTTCACTCGCAGACCGTTTGAAGCATCCATTTCAGCTCCAGCAACATTAAAGTAACGGAAAATGACATATTTCCAGTCGTAGCGATTGGCCATCCAGTAAATCATTCGTTCACCCATCAGTTTTGTCTCTGCATAAGGATTGACAGGGTCGAGCAGGGTATCTTCAGTTGCTGGCTTGTCAATACAGTTATTACCATAGAGGGAAGCAGTCGAAGAGAACATGATTTTTTGAATGCCAACTTCAGATAAGACTTTGAGAACTTGGTTCATACCAGCAACATTGGCAGTGAAGTATTTACTTGGGTTTTCAATACTTTCGCTCACAACAATTTCACCTGCACAATGAAGAACAGCATCAATCTTATTTTCTTCTAAGTAAGCTTTTAGAGCACTAGAATCATAAACATCTAGTTGCTTAAAGCTAGCACGACTATCCACAGCCGAACGATTTCCTGTAGAGAGATTATCTAGAACATGTACCTGATAGCCAGCATTTAAAAGAGCTTTAACGGTATGGGAGCCAATATAGCCAGCTCCACCTGTAACAAGAATTGTTTTGGTCATGATTTTTTCCTTTTCCTAGTTTTGTACTATTTTAAAGAAATAAGAAGGCAAAGTCAACTATTTTCTGCAAATTTTATGAAAAATCTGAACGATTTTGGCATCGGATTGTTTTTTTGTTTGGGAATAAAATTTCGAGTGAATCTTGGAATTTTTTTAGATTTTACTTCAAATGCAAGAGAATACAATTCATTTCTAAGATAGAGCAAAACTAAGATACTAACTTAGAAATCCACCTTCCCGCTATCCTTCTCCTATAAAAAGTGGTAAAATGGATGAAAGAAAGAAGGAACTGAAATGACAACATTATTTTCAAAAATCAAAGAAGTAACAGAACTTGCTGCGATCTCAGGTCATGAAGCACCTGTCCGTGCTTATCTTCGTGAAAAGTTGACACCGCACGTGGATGAAGTGGTGACAGATGGCTTGGGTGGTATTTTTGGTATCAAACATTCAGAAGCTGCAGATGCACCGCGCGTCTTGGTCGCTTCTCACATGGATGAAGTTGGTTTTATGGTCAGCGAAATAAAGCCAGATGGTACCTTCCGTGTCGTAGAAATCGGTGGTTGGAATCCTATGGTGGTTAGTAGCCAGCGCTTTAAACTCTTTACTCGTGACGGTCGTGAAATTCCTGTGATTTCAGGCTCTGTTCCGCCACATTTGACTCGTGGTAAGGGCGGACCAACCATGCCTGCCATTGCAGATATCGTCTTTGATGGCGGTTTTGCGGATAAGGCTGAGGCAGAAAGCTTTGGAATCCGTCCTGGTGACACCATTGTCCCAGATAGTTCCGCTATCTTAACAGCCAATGAAAAAAATATCATTTCAAAAGCTTGGGACAATCGCTATGGAGTTCTTATGGTGAGCGAGTTGGCAGAAGCTCTGTCAGGTCAAAAACTCGGAAATGAACTCTATCTTGGCTCTAACGTCCAAGAAGAAGTTGGTCTCCGCGGTGCTCATACATCTACAACCAAGTTTGATCCAGAAGTCTTCCTAGCAGTTGATTGCTCACCAGCAGGTGATGTTTATGGCGGTCAAGGCAAGATTGGGGATGGAACCTTGATTCGTTTCTACGACCCAGGTCACTTGCTTCTCCCAGGGATGAAGGATTTCCTTTTGACAACTGCTGAAGAAGCTGGAATCAAGTACCAATACTACTGTGGTAAAGGCGGAACGGATGCAGGAGCAGCTCATCTGAAAAATGGTGGTGTTCCATCAACAACTATCGGTGTCTGCGCTCGTTATATCCATTCTCACCAAACCCTCTATGCTATGGATGATTTCCTAGAAGCTCAAGCCTTCTTACAAGCCTTGGTGAAAAGATTGGATCGTTCAACGGTTGATTTGATTAAAAATTATTAAACCATAAGGGAGGTGGTAGGGATGGTAGAACCAAACCTAGAAAGCCTTATAAAAGATCTTTACAATCATGCTCGACATGATTTGAGTGAAGATTTAGTTGCTGCTCTCCTAGAGACTGCTAAAAAACTGCCTACTACAAATGAGCAATTGTTGGCAGTTCGTCTCTCAGGCCTGGTCAATCGTGAATTGCTCCTAAATCCCAAACATCCGGCACCTGAGCTGCTCAACTTGGCTCGTTTTATCAAAAGAGAAGAAGCTAAGTACAGAGGAACCGCAGCTTCTGCGATTATGTATGGGGAACTCTTTAAAATGCTTTGATTCCATTGTGAATCAAAGCATTTTTCTATATGTAAAAAAGCAATTCTTGATTAGGAAAAGAAAAAAGCCATCCTATTTAGGATAGCTTCTTGGATCTTAGATTTGTTCAGCGATGACCTTTTCAGCAAGGTTCATGGCGTGGTCAGATACACGAGTATAGTGGGAAATGATGTCGATAAAGTTGACCCCAGCTTGTGTTGAACACTCACCCTTGTTGAGGCGTTTGATGTGAGTCTTTCTGAGAACACGTTCCATATTGTTGATTTCTTTATGGCGTTCAATCAGACTTTGAGCTTTTTCAATATCATTGTTTTCCACGCTATCAAGGGCATCCTTGATAAAGCCAGTGGTTTTTTGATAGATATCAGCCAATTCCTGCAAAGCAGCTTCAGAGAACTCAACATTTTTCCGTTGAAGGTAGTCAGTCAGATTGATTAGCGCTTCTGCGTGGTCTCCAATCCGTTCCAAATCGCGGGATGAATCTAGGATGTTGGTCAGCACTTCACTTTCTTTCTGGCTAAGGGCCTCACTTGAAAGAGTAATAAGGTAACGAGTCAATTTTTCATCAATGGTATTGATAGCTTCTTCTGTCTTGTGTCCTTTTTCAGCAACCTTTTCATTAAGGTCAATGATGTAGTTGTATGAAAGGTCAAAGGCTTTAGAAGCATAATTTCCTAAGTGAAGGAGTTCTTTTTTGGCATTTCCGAGAGCGATTGATGGAGCTTGTTTAATCAAATGCTCATCAAGATAAAGTGGCTCGTACTTGACAACTTCATCTTCACCAGGGATGAGCTTGGTTACAAAGTAGGCCAAGGCTCCGATGAATGGAAATTGTACAATGGTGTTACTTACGTTAAAGGCACCGTGAGAGAAGGCGATGGTCATCTCAGGTGAGAGGTGAAGGAGTGCCTGGAAGTACTCAATCATAGATGTAAATGGACCTAATAAGATTAAGCAAAGAATGGTTCCTAAAACGTTAAAGGTAACGTGGGTTGCAGCAACGCGTTTCGCAGAGACATTGGCTCCAGCTGCCGCGATGATAACTGTTAGGGTTGTCCCGATATTATCCCCGAAGAGAACTGGTAGCGAACCTTTAAGGTCAAGGAATCCACCTGCATAGAGACCTTGCAAAATCCCGATCGTCGCAGAAGAAGCTTGGATGAGGACGGTAATCACTGCACCGGCAAAAACTCCCAACACAGGATTTTGTCCCAAGGTTACCATGTATTCCTTGAATTGTGGTAAATCTTTAAGAGGGCTCATACCGGCACTGATGAGGTTTAGAGCATAGAAGATTCCCCCTACACCAAACAGGATGCGTCCGATATTGTTTGCTGTTCTATTTTTGGTAAAGAAGAGGAACATGGTTCCAAGGAAAATCAGGGGTAAAGCATACTCACCAAGCTTGAAACCGATGATAAAGGAAGTAACTGTGGTTCCGATGTTGGCTCCCATGATAATTCCGATAGCCTGTCTAAGAGTGAGAAGACTAGCGCTGACCAGCCCAACCGTGATAACTGTAACCCCTGTACTTGACTGAATCAGGGCAGTCACGACAATTCCGACTAGAACACCTAAAAAGGGATTGCTAGTGTACTTGTCAATGTAAAAACGAAGGCGATCTCCAGCAGCTTGTTGCAAACCGTCTCCCATGGTCTTGATGCTATATAAGAATAGTCCCAGACCACCTAAAAAGTGAAATAAAATTTCCTGCCAATTAATGGACATTTCTTTTTCCTCCGAAAAATAATAACGGAATTTCTCCTATTCTATTTTAAAGGATAAAAGTAAATCTAACAAGTGTTAAGCTAAGATTTTAGAAAGAAAATTCGTTAGAATGGGCCTTAATTATATTAATTTTACCAATTTCTAACCTAGATATAGATATTTCCTTTTATATATTGACATTTAAAAGAAATATTTTAAAATGAGGGAGGAATTATCTTGGTCCCTGTGATTGGGATAAAAATTTTATAAAGAAAGTTAAGCGCTTTCTTTTGTGCAACAAAATCAATCTTTTAGGAGGAGAAAATGAAGAATCTATTTTTTGAAAGACGTTGTCGTTACAGTATTCGTAAGTTATCAGTAGGAGCCTGCTCGCTGATGATTGGGGCTGTTTTATTTGCTGGTCCAGCCTTAGCAGAAGAAACTGCAGTTCCTGAAAATAACGGAGCCAATACAGAGCTTGTTTCAGGAGAGAGTGAGCATCCAACTAATGAAGCTGACAAGCAGCATGAAGGAGAACATGCTAGAGAAAATAAGCCAGAAAAGGCAGAAGGAGTAGCGACAGCATCTGAAACTGCTTCGCCAGCAAGCAATGAAGCTGCAACTACTGAAACTGCAGAGGCAGTAAGCGTAGCTAAACCAGAGGAAAAACCAAGTGAGGTGGCTGCGGAAACACCATCTGCAGAAGCAAAACCTAAGTCTGACAAGGAAATAGAAGCAAAGCCTGAAGCAACTAGCCAAGGGGATGAGTCTAAGCCAGCAGCAGAAGCTAATAAGACTGAAAAAGAAGTCCAGCCAGATGTCCCTAAAAATACAGAAAAAACATTAAAACCAAAGGAAATCAAATTTAATTCTTGGGAAGAATTGTTAAAATGGGAACCAGGTGCTCGTGAAGATGATGCTATTAACCGCGGGTCTGTCGCCCTCGCTTCACGTCGGACAGGTCATTTGGTCAATGAAAAAGCTAGCAAGGAAGCAAAAGTTCAAGCCCTATCAAACACCAATTCTAAAGCAAAAGACCATGCTTCTGTTGGTGGAGAAGAGTTCAAGGCCTATGCTTTTGACTATTGGCAATATCTAGATTCAATGGTCTTCTGGGAAGGTCTCGTACCAACTCCTGACGTTATTGATGCAGGTCACCGTAACGGGGTTCCTGTATATGGTACACTCTTCTTCAACTGGTCTAATAGTATTGCTGATCAAGAAAAATTCGCTGAAGCTTTGAAGCAAGACCCAGATGGTAGCTTCCCAATTGCCCGTAAATTGGTAGATATGGCCAAGTATTATGGCTATGATGGCTATTTCATCAACCAGGAAACAACTGGGGATTTGGTTGAACCTCTTGGAGAAAAGATGCGCCAGTTTATGCTCTATACCAAGGAGTATGCTGCTAAGGTAAACCATCCAATCAAGTATTCTTGGTACGATGCTATGACCTATAACTATGGACGTTACCACCAAGATGGTTTGGGAGAATACAACTACCAATTCATGCAACCTGAAGGAGATAAGGTTCCAGCAGACAACTTCTTTGCTAACTTTAACTGGGATAAGGCTAAGAATGATTACACTATTACAACTGCCAACTGGATTGGTCGTAATCCTTATGATGTATTTGCAGGTTTGGAATTGCAACAGGGTGGTTCCTACAAGACCAAGGTCAAATGGAATGACATTTTAGATGAAAATGGGAAATTGCGTCTGTCTCTTGGTTTGTTCGCCCCAGATACCATTACAAGTTTAGGAAAAACTGGTGAAGATTATCATAAGAATGAAGATATCTTCTTTACAGGTTACCAAGGAGACCCTACTGGCCAAAAACCAGCTGACAAAGATTGGTATGGGATTGCTAACCTAGTTGCGGACCGCACGCCAGCAGTAGGTAATACTTTTACTACCTCTTTTAATACAGGTCATGGTAGAAAATGGTTCGTAGATGGTAAGGTTTCTAAGGATTCTGAGTGGAATTACCGTTCAGTTTCAGGTGTTCTTCCAACATGGCGCTGGTGGCAAAAATCAACTGGTGATAAGTTGAAAGCAAGCTATGATTTTGAAGATGCTTATAATGGTGGAACTTCTCTCAAATTTGCAGGGGATCTTTCAGGTGCGACCAAGCAAGATGTGAATTTGTACTCTACTCGCTTGAAGGTGACAGATACCACCAAATTGCATGTTGCCCATAAAGGAGGCAAAGGAACCAAGGTTTATGTAGAATTTGCAACTAAGAAAGATTATACCTACGGTGATGAAGCTGCCCGTAAAGAATTGACAGTTTCAGATAACTGGACTACCGATGATTTTGATTTGAGTGCCTTAGCAGGTAAAACAATTTACGGTATTAAACTGTATTTTGAAAATGACAAAGACTTAAAAGGTTATCAATTTAACCTGGGGCAATTGACCATCAGCAATAATCAAGATGCTCCTCAGGCACCAACCACAGTTGCTGTAGCCAAACAAGTCCTTAAAAATGCCCAAGAAGCGGAAGCAGTTGTGCAATTTAAAGGCAACAAGGATGCAGATTTCTATGAAGTTTACGAAAAAGATGGAGACAGCTGGAAATTACTAACTGGCTCATCTTCTACAACTATTTATCTACCAAAAGTTAGCCGCTCAGCAAGTTCTCAAGGTACAACTCAAGAACTGAAGGTTGTCGCAGTTGGTAAAAATGGGGTTCGTTCAGAAGCTGCAACAACAACCTTTGATTGGGGCATGACTGTAAAAGATACCAGCCTACCAAAACCACTAGCTGAAAATATCGTTCCAGGTGCAACAGTTATTGATAGTACTTTCCCTAAGACTGAAGGTGGGGAAGGTATTGAAGGTATGTTGAATGGTACCATTACCAGTCTGTCAGACAAGTGGTCTTCTGGACAATTAAGTGGTAGTGTGGATATTCGTTTGACTCAGCCACGTACAGTTGTTAGATGGGTGATGGACCATGCTGGAGCTGGTGGAGAATCTGTAAATGACGGTTTGATGAACACCAAAGACTTTGACCTTTATTATAAAGATGCCGATGGTCAATGGAAGTTGGCTAAGGAAGTTCGTGGCAATAAAGCACATGTTACAGATATTACCCTTGACAAACCTATCACAGCTCAAGATTGGCGTTTGAATGTCGTTACTTCTGACAATGGAACTCCATGGAAGGCTATTCGTATCTATAACTGGAAAATGTATGAAAAGCTTGATACAGAAAGCGTCAATATTCCGATGGCCAAGGCTGCAGCTCGTACTTTAGGTAATAACAAGGTACAAGTTGGCTTTGCAGATGTTCCAGCTGGAGCTACCATTACCGTTTATGACAATCCAAATTCTCAAACTCCGCTTGCAACCTTGAAGAGTGAAGTTGGAGGAGACCTAGCAAGTGCACCATTGGATTTGACAAATCAATCTGGCCTACTTTACTATCGTACCCAGTTGCCAGGTAAGGAAATTAGTAATGTCCTTGCAGTTTCTGTTCCAAAAGATGATCGAAGAATCAAGTCAGTCAGTCTAGAAACAGGACCTAAGAAAACAAGTTATGCTGAAGGGGAAGATTTGGACCTTAGAGGTGGTGTTCTTCGAGTTCAGTATGAAGGAGGAGCTGAGGACCAACTCATTCGCCTAACTCACGCAGGTGTATCCGTATCAGGCTTTGATACGCATCATAAGGGAGAACAAAATCTTACTTTACAATATTTGGGACAACCGGTAAATGCTAATTTGTCAGTGACTGTTACTAGTCAAGATGAAGCAACTCCGAAAACAATTTTGGGAATTGAAGTAAGTCAGGAACCGAAAAAAGATTACTTAGTTGGGGATAGCTTAGACTTGTCTGAAGGACGCTTTGCAGTGGCTTATAGTAATGACACTATGGAAGAACATTCCTTTACTGATGAGGGAGTTGAAATTACTGGTTATGATGCTCAAAAGACTGGTCGTCAAACCTTGACGCTTCATTACCAAGGTCATGAAGTCAACTTTGATGTTTTGGTATCTCCAAAAGCAGCATTGAACGATGAGTACCTCAAACAAAAATTAGCAGAAGTTGAAGCAGCTAAGAACAAGGTGGTCTATAACTTTGCTTCACCAGAAGTAAAAGAAGCCTTCTTGAAAGCAATTGAAGCGGCTGAACAAGTGTTGAAAGACCATGAAACTAGCACCCAAGATCAGGTTAATGACCGACTTAATAAATTGACAGAAGCTCATAAAGCCTTGAATGGTCAAGAGAAATTTACGGAAGAAAAGACCGAACTCGATCGCTTAACAGGTGAGGCTCAAGAACTCTTGGCTGCTAAACCAAACCATCCTTCAGGTTCTGCCCTAGCTCCACTTCTTGAGAAGAACAAGGTCTTGGTTGAAAAAGTAGATTTGAGTCCAGAAGAGTTTGCAACAGCGAAGCAAAGTCTAAAAGATTTGGTTGCCTTATTGAAAGAAGATAAACCAGCAGTCTTTTCTGATAGTAAAACAGGTGTTGAAGTACACTTCTCAAATAAAGAAAAGACTATCATCAAGGGCTTGAAAGTAGAGCGTGTTCAAGCAAGTGCTGAAGAGAAGAAATACTTTGCAGGAGAAGATGCCCATGTCTTTGAAATAGAAGGTTTGGATGAAAAAGGTCAAGACGTTGATCTCTCTTACGCTTCTATTGTGAAAATCCCAATTGAAAAAGATAAGAAAGTGAAGAAAGTATTCTTCTTACCTGAAGGCAAAGAAGCAGTAGAATTGGCTTTTGAACAAACGGATAGTCATGTCATCTTTACAGCACCACACTTCACTCATTATGCCTTTGTTTATGAGTCTGCTGAAAAACCACAACCTGCTAAACCAGTAGAAAAGGTTATTTCAAGCAAGGAACCAGCTGAAGGTGTCAAGAATTTGGTTGTGGATACTCCGAAATTAGAAGTCGAAGAGACAAGTATCGCCTTCGAACACCAAGAACGTCCAAATCCAAATCTTACAGTCGGTCAACGTCAACTTGTCCAAGCAGGGGTTGAGGGACAAATTCGCCGCTTGATTGAAGTAGATAGCCAAGGCAATCGTACGCTTCGCGCTACAGAAGTTTTGAAAGAAGCAAGCCCTGAAATCGTAGAAGTAGGTACTGGTCTCATTCCTGCCAATCCAGCACCACAAAACACAGATCTTCCAAAACCTACTAATCAACCGGCTTCTGATCAACAAAAGGCTCCTAAATTGGAAGTTCAAGAGGAAAAGGTTGCCTTTGATCGTCAAGAGCATGAAAATGCTGATATGCTAGTTGGGGAACAACGAGTCATCATACAGGGACGAGATGGTCTGTTGAGACATGTCTTTGAAGTTGATGAAAGCGGTCAGCGTCGTCTTCGTTCAACAGAAGTCATCCAAGAGGCGATTCCAGAAATTGTTGAAATTGGAACAAAAGTAAAAACTGAACCAACAGTAGCGCCTACACAAGAAAAACCAGCCCAAAATACAGCAGTTAAATCAGAAGAAGCAAGCAAACAATTGCCAAATACAGGAACTGCTGATGCCAATGAAGCCCTAATAGCAGGATTGGCAAGCCTTGGTCTTGCTAGTTTAGCATTGACATTGAAACAGAAAAAAGAAGATGAAGATTAAATATCGAAAAATCTTGTGAAATCTTTCCTTATATTTCCAAAGTGTGATATAATAGTTTCGAATAAAATAAATAAAGGGGTTTTTGTAACATGGCAAAACTTACTGTTAAAGACGTTGACTTGAAAGGTAAAAAAGTCCTCGTTCGTGTTGACTTCAACGTACCATTGAAAGATGGCGTAATCACTAACGACAACCGTATCACAGCAGCTCTTCCAACTATTAAGTACATCATCGAACAAGGTGGACGTGCTATCCTCTTGTCTCACCTTGGACGTGTGAAAGAAGAAGCTGATAAAGCTGGTAAATCACTTGCTCCTGTAGCAGCAGACTTGGCAGCTAAATTGGGTCAAGATGTTGTTTTCCCAGGTGTAACTCGTGGTGCTGAATTGGAAGCAGCTATCAACGCTCTTGAAGATGGACAAGTTCTTTTGGTTGAAAACACTCGTTACGAAGATGTTGACGGCAAGAAAGAATCTAAAAACGATCCTGAGCTTGGTAAATACTGGGCATCACTTGGAGATGGTATCTTCGTAAACGATGCATTCGGTACAGCTCACCGTGCACACGCATCTAACGTTGGTATCTCAGCAAACGTTGAAAAAGCAGTTGCTGGTTTCCTTCTTGAAAACGAAATTGCCTACATCCAAGAAGCAGTTGAAACTCCAGAACGTCCATTCGTGGCTATCCTTGGTGGTTCAAAAGTTTCAGATAAGATCGGTGTTATCGAAAACTTGCTTGAAAAAGCTGATAAAGTTCTTATCGGTGGTGGTATGACTTACACATTCTACAAAGCACAAGGTATCGAAATCGGTAACTCACTTGTAGAAGAAGACAAATTGGATGTTGCCAAAGCTCTTCTTGAAAAAGCAAACGGTAAATTGATCTTGCCAGTTGACTCAAAAGAAGCTAACGCATTTGCTGGCTACACTGAAGTGCGTGACACTGAAGGTGAAGCAGTTTCTGAAGGCTTCCTTGGTCTTGACATCGGTCCAAAATCTATCGCTAAATTTGATGAAGCTTTGACTGGTGCCAAAACAGTTGTATGGAACGGACCTATGGGTGTATTTGAAAACCCAGACTTCCAAGCTGGTACAATTGGTGTGATGGACGCTATCGTGAAACAACCAGGCGTTAAATCAATCATCGGTGGTGGTGACTCAGCTGCCGCAGCCATCAACCTTGGACGTGCAGACAAGTTCTCATGGATTAGTACGGGCGGAGGTGCATCAATGGAACTTCTCGAAGGTAAAGTATTGCCAGGTTTGGCTGCACTAACAGAAAAATAATTTCAGCCCGTTAGTCTCTACAAAATCCTGATTTTGTAGAAAAAGGAACAAAACTGAAACGTTAACAAAAAGGTGGCTATGTCACCTTTTTGTGTTAGTGGAGGTATTTGTGACGCGGTGGTGGAGCATCAATGGAACTTCTTGAAGGTAAAGTTCTTCCAGGACTTGCAGCCTTGACAGAAAAATAAAATTAACTAAATGAATCAAAGAAGAGAGGGATGAAAGTTCCTCTTTTCTTTTACTCGAAATAAAAACGCTTCCTCTCAACTATTCCTCATAAAAATCACTGATTTATGATAAAATGGAAATAGAAAGTTGAGATTATGAGTTATTTTAAAAAATATAAATTCGATAAATCCCAGTTCAAACTTGGTATGCGAACCTTTAAAACAGGTATTGCTGTTTTTCTAGTTCTCTTGATTTTTGGCTTTTTTGGCTGGAAAGGTCTTCAAATTGGTGCTTTGACTGCTGTGTTTAGCCTGAGGGAGAGTTTTGATAAGAGTGTCCATTTTGGGACTTCGCGTATTTTAGGAAATAGTATCGGTGGCCTCTATGCCCTGGTCTTCTTCCTATTAAATACCTTTTTCCACGAAGCCTTTTGGGTAACCTTAGTTGTTGTCCCAATCTGCACCATGTTAACCATTATGACAAATGTAGCCATGAATAACAAAGCAGGTGTTATAGGTGGTGTAGCAGCTAT
Organism: Streptococcus mitis; assembly: GCF_946188375.1. GTDB lineage: Bacteria > Bacillota > Bacilli > Lactobacillales > Streptococcaceae > Streptococcus > Streptococcus mitis_CX. The sequence continues at coordinate 83,188 of NZ_CAMHUS010000005.1, read as the reverse complement.
GTTAATTATTACACTATCAATTCCAAGTGGTGAGACAATTTTGTACGTGTTTGCGCGTGTATCAGAAACTTTCATGGGAGTTTTTGTCGCAATTCTCGTAAATTACGATATTGACCGTATTCGTCTCTTTTTAGAGAAAAAAGAAAAATAATGTTACATTTTATAACATTATCAATTGACGTTTGTCTTTTTTTAGACTATAATAGACAGAAAGAAGGAAATTGTAAATGAAGGAAAAAGAATTTCGCCGAAATATGGCTGTTTTTCCTATCGGCAGTGTTATGAAGTTGACCGATCTATCGGCGCGTCAGATTCGTTATTATGAAGATCAAGAGTTGATTAAACCTGATCGAAACGAAGGAAACCGTCGCATGTATTCCTTGAATGACATGGATCGTCTGCTTGAAATCAAAGATTATATCTCTGAAGGTTATAATATCGCTGCCATTAAGAAAAAGTATGCTGAACGTGAAGCGAAATCCAAGAAAGCGGTGAGTCAGACTGAGGTGCGCCGTGCACTTCACAATGAACTCCTCCAACAGGGTCGCTTTGCTTCAGTACGGTCACCTTTTGGTCGCGGTTAGGTAACCGCAAGTAGTCATACATTAAGGAGAAAACTCATGCCAATCACAGCTGCAGATATTCGTCGTGAAGTCAAGGAAAAAAATGTTACCTTTATTCGTCTTATGTTCTCAGATATTTTGGGAACCATGAAAAACGTCGAAATTCCTGCTACAGATGAACAGTTAGATAAAGTCTTGTCAAACAAGGCGATGTTTGATGGATCTTCTATTGAAGGTTTTGTACGTATCAATGAGTCAGATATGTACTTGTACCCAGACTTGGATACATGGACAGTCTTCCCTTGGGGAGATGAAAATGGAAGTGTTGCAGGTTTGATCTGTGATGTCTATACAACAGAAGGTGAACCATTTGCGGGTGACCCTCGTGGCAATTTGAAACGAGCTCTTCGTCACATGGAAGAAGTAGGATTCAAATCTTTCAACCTTGGTCCAGAACCAGAATTCTTCCTATTTAAGTTGGATGAAAATGGAGACCCAACGCTTGAAGTGAATGATAAGGGTGGCTACTTTGATTTGGCGCCTACTGACCTTGCGGACAATACACGTCGTGAGATTGTGAATGTCTTGACCAAAATGGGATTTGAAGTAGAAGCGAGTCACCACGAGGTTGCGGTTGGACAACACGAAATTGACTTCAAGTACGATGAAGTTCTCCGTGCTTGTGATAAGATTCAAATCTTTAAACTCGTTGTTAAAACCATTGCTCGCAAACATGGCCTTTACGCAACCTTTATGGCTAAACCAAAATTTGGTATTGCTGGATCAGGTATGCACTGTAATATGTCCTTGTTTGATGCAGAAGGAAACAATGCCTTCTTTGATCCAAATGATCCAAAAGGAATGCAGTTGTCAGAAACGGCCTATCATTTCCTTGGCGGTTTGATTAAGCATGCCTACAACTATACTGCTATCATGAACCCAACGGTTAACTCATACAAACGTTTGGTTCCAGGTTATGAAGCACCTGTTTACATTGCTTGGGCTGGCCGTAACCGTTCACCGCTTGTGCGCGTGCCTGCTTCACGTGGTATGGGAACTCGTCTTGAGTTGCGTTCAGTGGATCCGATGGCAAACCCATACATCGCTATGGCTGTTCTTTTGGAGGTTGGTTTGCATGGTATTGAAAATAAAATCGAAGCACCAGCTCCTATCGAAGAAAATATCTACATCATGACAGCAGAAGAGCGTAAGGAAGCTGGTATTACAGACCTTCCATCAACTCTTCACAACGCTTTGAAAGCTTTGACAGAAGATGAAGTCGTCAGAGCGGCTCTTGGAGAACATATCTATACTAGTTTCCTTGAAGCCAAACGAATCGAATGGGCAAGTTATGCAACCTTCGTTTCACAATGGGAAATTGATAATTATTTAGACCTTTACTAATACTAATATAGAAGAAAGATTGCCTGAGGGTGATCTTTTTTCTTGTATTTTATATCGAGGTGTGATATACTTTATATAACGAGGTGCGATATATCGAACTGAATAGGAGGTGGCTATAAATGGAATTAACGGATAAGATCCGTCGTGTTTATCTTCCGATGACGGAAACTGGCTTTTATATCTTGTTCTGTCTGCAAAAGGAAGGTCATGGTTATAGTATTACGCAAAAGGTCAGGGAGATGACAGATTCGCAAATCTTGATTAGTCCTGGAACTATGTATGGAACCTTGTCGAAGATGGAAAAGGATGGCTTGATTTCCTTTGTTCGCGAAGAGGAGAAACGGAAAATCTATCAGATCACAGACTTAGGACGAAAAGTTTTAGATATTGAATTGAAGCGTATTGAACGGCTCTACAGAAATAGTCGGGAGGAAGGATGATGGAAAAGAAAATTGTTTACCGAATTTTTACAATTGCGGATTATGAGAGGGAGGCTCTATACTTTAGAGAAATGCATGCTAAGGGATGGAAACTTAGGGAAGTAAGCTACTCTATCTTATTGTTTGCAGTTAAGTATACCTTTGAAAAGTGTCAGCCTGAGCAAGTGTCTTATCAGTTGGATTTTTACCCAATGGAAAAATCAGAGAGATCCTCCTATTTACAACTATTTAAAGACTGTGGCTGGGAGCATATTACAGACTTTAATAGTTTTTCCTATTTTAGAAAAGCGCATTCTGAAATTGAATCGGATGCAGAATTTGAAATCTATAATGACGCTGCTGGGAAGTTAGCTATGGTTAATCGCATTTTAAGACTGCGATTAGTACCTGTTTTACTTTTGCTAGCCATACATATACCATTCTTACTTAAATTGCTCAATAGGAGTAATGCGTATGGTCTATGGAGTTTTCTTGCGGTCGGGCTAGATGTTTTCTTGTCTTTAATCCTTTTGTTAATGGTTGTCTATATTAGTTGGAAGTTATGGCATAAAAAGAAGGAATTATCAGATTTATGATAGGGTAGGTATGCTCAAAATTGGAGGGGGAGTCATGATCAATAAAAAGCAATTTCGGATGTTCACTATTTTTGATTTGGATAAGGAAGAAGAGTATTTGCACGAGATGCACTTGAAAGGCTGGAGATATAGAACGAGTCGTTTTGGTTTTTTCTATTTTGACCAATGTCAACCGGACGATGTCATCTACTGTATCTATGATTCTAGATTTCTTAAAAAATATAAGCATGAACTACAAGATTTTAGAGATAGAGGTTGGGAATTGATAGGAGCAGGTTCTTGTTCGATTCTTCGTAAATCGTCTTCTAATTTACTTCCAGAGGATCAAGTCTATATTGCTAAGGAGATCAGATGGGATGTTATGCGATATAGACTTCGTTCCTGTACAGCTACTTTCTTAGGTGGTTTGGTTGTTTGTATGAGTTTATTTAAAGAAGAACTTTCTATGTCTTTCTTCGTTATTTTTCTTTTATATGCTCTCTTGATTTCTTATCTAATCCATGGTTTTTTCAGACTTAAAAGGAAATACCAAGTAGATGGAAGGTAAGGTTCTAGGTCTTCAGACTGATTTTTAGCACTCTTGGTAAAAGAGTGCTAATTTTTTGAGTTTTTGTCTTGACATTCTCTTTTAAGGGTGTATAATAGAATCATGAGTTAGCACTTGAGTGTGTTGAGTGCTAATCGATCAGACAGAGAGGAGTGATGAGATGGTTACAGAGCGTCAGCAGGATATTTTAAATCTGATTATTGACATCTTTACCAAAACGCACGAACCTGTCGGATCCAAAGCCTTGCAAGAGTCTATTAACTCTAGCAGTGCAACCATTCGTAATGATATGGCGGCTTTAGAAAAGCAAGGTTTGCTTGAGAAGGCTCATACTTCAAGCGGTCGGATGCCAAGTGTTGCTGGTTTTCAGTACTATGTGAAACACTCACTGGATTTTGACCGACTGGCTGAAAATGAGGTTTATGAGATTGTCAAAGCCTTTGATCAGGAATTCTTCAAGCTAGAGGATATTCTGCAAGAGGCTGCTAATCTATTGACAGACTTGAGTGGCTGTACGGTAGTAGCGCTGGATGTTGAGCCGAGCAGGCAACGTTTGACAGCCTTTGATATCGTTGTTCTAGGGCAACATACAGCCTTGGCAGTATTTACCCTAGATGAGTCTCGAACGGTTACCAGTCAGTTTCTAATTCCAAGGAACTTTTTGCAGGAAGATTTGCTGAAACTGAAGAGCATTATTCAGGAACGTTTCCTCGGCCACACCGTTCTAGATATTCACTACAAGATTCGGACGGAGATTCCGCAGATTATCCAGCGTTACTTTACAACAACGGATAATGTTATCGATCTCTTTGAACATATCTTTAAGGAAATGTTCAACGAAAACATTGTGGTGGCGGGCAAGGTCAATCTCTTGAATTTTGCCAATCTAGCAGCTTATCAGTTCTTTGACCAACCGCAAAAGGTGGCTCTGGAGATTCGTGAGGGGCTGCATGAGGATCAGATGCAAAATGTCCGTGTTGCAGACAGTCAAGAGTCCTGTCTAGCAGACCTAGCGGTGATTAGTAGCAAGTTCCTCATTCCTTATCGGGGAGTTGGAATTCTAGCCATTATCGGTCCAGTCAATCTGGATTACCAACAGCTAATCAACCAAGTCAATGTAGTCAATCGTGTTTTGACCATGAAGTTGACAGATTTTTACCGCTATCTCAGCAGTAATCATTACGAAGTACATTAAGATTGAAATCATTAAAGGAGGCGAAAATGGCCCAAGATATAAAAAATGAAGAAGTAGAAGAAGTAGAAGAAGTAGAAGAAGTTCAAGAAGAGGAAGTTGTGGAAGTAGCTGAAGAAACAACTCCTGAAAAGTCTGAGTTGGACTTGGCAAATGAACGTGCAGATGAGTTCGAAAACAAATACCTTCGCGCTCATGCAGAAATGCAAAATATCCAACGCCGTGCCAATGAAGAACGTCAAAATTTGCAACGTTATCGTAGCCAGGACTTGGCAAAAGCGATTCTCCCTTCTTTGGATAACCTAGAACGTGCACTCGCAGTTGAAGGTTTGACAGACGATGTCAAAAAAGGATTGGAGATGGTACAAGAGAGCTTGATTCACGCTTTGAAAGAAGAAGGAATCGAAGAAATCGCAGCTGATGGTGAATTTGACCATAACTACCATATGGCCATCCAAACTTTCCCAGCAGACGATGACCACCCAGCAGATACCATTGCACAAGTCTTCCAAAAAGGCTACAAACTCCATGACCGCATCCTACGCCCAGCCATGGTAGTGGTGTACAACTAGGCAATTCTGACGGTTGCAACATACATAATATAAAACTTGTCCGAAACGACAATAAACTATGAAAGAAAGATAAAAAGCAAGCCGAAGGCTTGCAAGGAAGATATTTCCCACCGTGGTGAAAGTTTCAGTAGCTTCTGCTACTGAAACAGGGGATTTTTGAGACAATAGGCTCAAAAATAAGTGATGAAATCCCGGAGGGAGTTGCTCACGTCCCCACCACTTAAGGGAAATATCAAAAATAGAAAATTAACTAACAAGGAGAAAAACACATGTCTAAAATTATCGGTATTGACTTAGGTACAACAAACTCAGCAGTTGCAGTTCTTGAAGGAACTGAATCAAAAATCATCGCAAACCCAGAAGGTAACCGTACAACTCCATCTGTAGTCTCATTCAAAAACGGAGAAATCATCGTTGGGGATGCTGCAAAACGCCAAGCAGTTACAAATCCAGATACAGTCATCTCTATCAAATCTAAAATGGGAACTTCTGAAAAAGTTTCTGCTAACGGAAAAGAATACACTCCACAAGAAATCTCAGCTATGATTCTTCAATACTTGAAAGGTTATGCTGAAGACTACCTTGGCGAAAAAGTAACCAAAGCAGTCATCACAGTTCCTGCTTACTTCAACGACGCTCAACGTCAAGCAACAAAAGACGCTGGTAAAATCGCTGGTCTTGAAGTAGAACGTATCGTCAACGAACCAACTGCAGCCGCTCTTGCTTACGGTTTGGACAAGACTGATAAAGAAGAAAAAATCTTGGTATTTGACCTTGGTGGTGGTACATTCGACGTATCTATCCTTGAATTGGGTGACGGTATCTTCGACGTATTGTCAACTGCAGGGGACAACAAACTTGGTGGTGACGACTTTGACCAAAAAATCATTGACTACTTGGTAGCAGAATTCAAGAAAGAAAACGGTATTGACTTGTCTACTGACAAGATGGCAATGCAACGTTTGAAAGATGCAGCTGAAAAAGCGAAGAAAGACCTTTCTGGTGTAACTTCAACACAAATCAGCTTGCCATTTATTACTGCTGGTGAAGCTGGACCTCTTCACTTGGAAATGACTTTGACTCGTGCTAAATTTGACGATTTGACTCGTGACCTTGTAGAACGTACAAAAGTTCCAGTTCGTCAAGCCCTTTCAGATGCAGGTTTGAGCTTGTCAGAAATCGACGAAGTTATCCTTGTTGGTGGTTCAACTCGTATCCCAGCCGTTGTAGAAGCTGTTAAAGCTGAAACTGGTAAAGAACCAAATAAATCAGTAAACCCTGATGAAGTAGTTGCTATGGGTGCTGCCATCCAAGGTGGTGTGATTACTGGTGATGTTAAAGACGTTGTCCTTCTTGACGTAACACCATTGTCACTTGGTATCGAAACAATGGGTGGAGTATTTACAAAACTTATCGATCGCAACACTACTATTCCAACATCTAAATCACAAGTCTTCTCAACTGCAGCAGACAACCAACCAGCCGTTGATATCCACGTTCTTCAAGGTGAACGCCCAATGGCAGCAGATAACAAGACTCTTGGACGCTTCCAATTGACAGATATTCCAGCTGCACCTCGTGGAATTCCTCAAATCGAAGTAACTTTCGACATCGACAAGAATGGTATCGTGTCTGTTAAGGCCAAAGATCTTGGAACTCAAAAAGAACAAACTATTGTGATCCAATCAAACTCAGGTTTGACTGACGAAGAAATCGACCGCATGATGAAAGATGCAGAAGCTAACGCTGAAGCAGATAAGAAACGTAAGGAAGAAGTTGACCTTCGTAACGAAGTAGACCAAGCAATCTTTGCGACTGAAAAGACAATCAAGGAAACTGAAGGCAAAGGCTTCGACGCAGAACGTGACGCTGCCCAAGCTGCCCTTGATGACCTTAAGAAAGCGCAAGAAGACAATAACTTGGACGACATGAAAGCAAAACTTGAAGCATTGAACGAAAAAGCTCAAGGCCTTGCTGTTAAACTCTACGAACAAGCTGCAGCAGCGCAACAAGCTCAAGCAGGAGCAGAAGGGGCGCAAGCAACAGGAAACGCAGGCGATGACGTCGTAGACGGAGAGTTTACGGAGAAGTAAGATGAGTGTATTGGATGAAGAGTATCTAAAAAATACACGAAAAGTTTATAATGATTTTTGTAATAAAGCTGATAGTTATGAATCTGCAAAAGATTTTATAGATAATATTCCAGTAGTGTATTTGGCTAGGTATAAAGCAATTATTTTAGCTGAGCATGAAAGTTGTGTTAAAAATGATGAGGCGGTAAGGAATTTTGTTACTTCAGTATTGTTGTCAGCGCTAGTATCAGCACTAGTATCAGCAACCATACAAAAACCAGAATTTATAATATCGTTTATAATTGGCATGGTTTGGGTTGTCTGTGTTTTCCTTCTAATCTATTGGAATTTTATAGCCAATACTAAGAAGAGACAAAAATATATAAATGTTTGTGTGCTTATTGGATATTTAAAATCAAAATAAATTTGATTTAAGTTACTTCACTCATCCACAGAGGTTGCAATCCAGCCTCTGTTTTTCGATAAAATAGAGGATGTTGCGTATGAAAAAAGTACTTTGTATCATTTATCCTAATTTTTCTCTTTATGAGATAACCACTTTAACGAGTACTTTAGCTCTGTCTTTTGATATCACGATTGATTATGTCGCTTCTGAGAATTCGATGGTAGTCTCTGAGGATGGTTTGCCCTGTCAACCGACGAAAACATTGGATCAGCTCTGTATAGAAGATTATTCTTGTGTAATTTTGCCAGGAATGGTCAATATAGGTCCTGCTCTACAAGATGAGAAATTGATTTCGTTTTTGAGAAGTCTTAATGAGCAAGATATCCTAATTGCAGCCATTTCTTCAGCGCCCATTTTACTAGCGAAAGCTGGCTTGTTGAACGACACGAAATTTACAGGTGGAATTTGGCAAAACTTCTTTGATTATTTTGAATTTCTTCCACGTAAGAATTTTCAACCGAAAGTTCTTGTCCAAGATAAACAAATCATTACGGCTATCGGTTTTGCACATCAAGAGTTTGCAAGAAAAGTGATTTTCGGTTTAGGGTTGGCAGAGAATACGGACAACTATTTTAAAGAACAGAACGAGTATGCTGAAGAGGATTTGATATTTACTCTATCAGATGAAGAGTTTAATCAAGTGAAGCAGAGTATAGAAAACAGCCTCTAAAGATTTACATGAAAATTATAGAAAGGAACAAAGGTGTTCAGGGAATTGAACACGGGTTCCAGAATTTCTAACTCAATATAAAAGAAAGGAATTGAACCCGACCTAAATTCTCGGAAAAAAGATAAATCTGTCTAGGAGCATCGCTTCAGCGTCAGATTTCCTATTTTTCAGTCGAATTTTACGGTCTTGGTATCTTGTATGAACAATACTGAATTTTATGATCGTCTGGGGGTGTCAAAAAACGCTTCGGCAGACGAAATCAAAAAGGCTTATCGTAAGCTTTCGAAAAAATATCACCCAGATATCAATAAGGAGCCTGGTGCTGAGGAAAAGTACAAGGAAGTTCAGGAAGCTTATGAGACTTTGAGTGACGACCAAAAACGTGCTGCCTATGACCAATACGGTGCTGCTGGAGCCAACGGTGGTTTTGGTGGAGCTGGTGGTTTCGGCGGTTTCGATGGGGCAGGAGGCTTCGGTGGTTTTGAGGATATTTTCTCAAGTTTCTTCGGCGGAGGCGGTGCTTCGCGCAATCCAAATGCTCCTCGTCAGGGGGATGACCTCCAATACCGTGTGAATTTGACCTTTGAAGAAGCTATTTTTGGAGCTGAAAAAGAGGTTAAGTACAATCGTGAAGCAAGCTGTAGTACATGTAATGGCTCAGGTGCTAAGCCAGGAACAAGTCCAGTCACTTGTGGACGCTGTCATGGCGCTGGTGTCATTAACGTCGATACACAAACTCCTCTTGGTATGATGCGTCGCCAAGTAACCTGTGATGTCTGTCATGGTCGCGGAAAAGAAATCAAAGATCCATGTACAACATGTCACGGAACAGGGCATGAAAAACAAGCGCATAGCGTACATGTCAAAATTCCTGCTGGTGTGGAAACTGGTCAACAAATTCGGCTAGCTGGTCAAGGTGAGGCAGGATTTAACGGTGGACCATACGGTGACTTGTATGTAGTAGTTTCGGTGGAAGCCAGCGATAAGTTTGAACGTGAAGGAACGACTATCTTCTACAATCTCAACCTCAACTTTGTCCAAGCAGCTCTTGGTGACACAGTAGATATCCCAACTGTTCACGGCGATGTTGAATTGGTTATCCCAGAGGGAACTCAGACTGGTAAGAAATTCCGTTTACGTGGTAAGGGAGCTCCGAGCCTTCGTGGCGGTGCAGTTGGTGACCAATACGTTACAGTTAATGTCGTAACACCGACAGGCTTGAACGACCGCCAAAAAGCAGCTTTGAAAGAATTCGCAGCTGCAGGCGATTTGAAAGTCAATCCAAAGAAAAAGGGCTTCTTTGACCATATTAAAGATGCCTTTGAAGGAGAATAATACTCTTCGAAAATCTCTTCAAACCGTGTCAACGTCGTCTTGCCGTATATATGTGACTGACTTTGTCAGTCTTATCTACAACCTCAAAACAGTGTTTGAGCAAGCTGCGGCTAGTTTCTTAGTTTGCTCTTTGATTTTCATTGAGTATAAATCAAATACTTTCCCAGACTTTCCGCCGTAATGAAAACACCTGAAACCGTTTGATTTCAGGTGTTCGGAAACTTTGAGACCTAGGCTCAAAGTTTAGGTATGGAACTTCGAAGAAGGTCGCTACCGTCCGTCATTACTTAAGGAAAGTCTTAAAAAATCTATAAACTAAAAAGAGCCAATTGGCTCTTTTTACTTATCTTCCATTTCCTGTGTTTCTTTGATAACAGCTAGTCTAGTCTGGATATCTTTTTCCAAGACCTTAAACTTGTAGGTGAGGTCTTCTTGATATTCCTTGATGAGTTCTTTTTGCTGGTCGATGATTTGCAGGCTGTTTTGGATAATATCCACATCGTCCTTGATAGCTTGAACGCGGTCAGTGGTATTCAAGACTTCATCTGTGATGGTTTGGCGATTTTTTGTGAGCAGATAACTTCCAGCTGCAGCTCCTGCAAATAGCAGTAGGTTGGATAATTTCATGGCAACTCCTTAGGCGTTTTTGATGGTTTCAGCGATTTGAGCGAGTTTGTCAAAGTCTGGTTCGTGGGCTATAAAATCAATCTTGAGGTCATCGTCCGCACTGTAGCGAGGCACGAGGTGAACGTGGGTATGAAAGACTGTTTGCCCTGCGATTTCTTCACAGTTGGCAATGATATTCATGCCAGCAGCCTTGGTAGCTTTCATGACTTTTTGAGCTACTTTTGGTACTTGGGCAAAGAGTTGGCTGGCGCTAGTAGCATCCATTTCTAAAAGATTGCGATAGTGTTCCTTTGGCACGACCAAGGTGTGTCCTGGTGTCACTTGAGAGATATCAAGAAAGGCAAGAACCTGCTCATCTTCATATACTTTTGAAGCAGGAATTTCCCCTGCAATGATTTTACAAAAAATGCAATCTGACATAAAATCTACCTCTACTGTATTGAATTTTGATATAATATAGCTACATTATACCAGATTTGGAGAAAATATGTTAGAAATTAAAAACCTGACAGGTGGCTATGTCCATGTCCCTGTCTTGAAAGATGTGTCCTTTACTGTTGAAAGTGGGCAGCTGGTCGGTCTGATTGGTCTCAATGGTGCTGGGAAATCAACGACGATCAATGAAATTATCGGTCTGTTGACACCTTATAGTGGTTCCATCAATATCAATGGCTTGACCCTGCAAGAAGATGCAACGAGCTACCGCAAGCAAATTGGCTACATTCCTGAGACACCTAGCTTGTATGAGGAATTGACCCTCAGAGAGCATATCGAAACGGTTGCCATGGCTTATGGTATTGAGCAGAAAGTGGCTTTTGATCGAGTAGAACCTCTGTTAAAAATGTTCCGTCTGGACCAGAAATTGGACTGGTTCCCTGTTCATTTTTCAAAAGGGATGAAGCAGAAAGTCATGATTATTTGTGCTTTTGTGGTGGATCCGAGTCTTTTCATCGTGGATGAGCCCTTCCTTGGTCTTGATCCGCTAGCTATTGCGGACTTGATTCAGCTTTTGGAAGTGGAAAAGCAAAAGGGTAAGTCTATTCTCATGAGTACCCACGTGCTGGATTCGGCAGAGAAGATGTGTGATGCCTTTGTCATTCTTCACAAGGGAGAGGTGCATGCCAAGGGGAATCTCCTGCAACTGCGCGAAGCCTTTGATATGCCTGAGGCTAGTTTGAATGATATTTACTTGGCTCTGACCAAAGAGGAGGAGATATGAAAAACTTGTTTTTAAAGAGAAAGCAGGCTTTTCGTAAGGAGTGTCTTGGTTATCTGCGCTATGTGCTTAATGACCACTTTGTCTTGTTCCTGCTTGTCTTGCTGGGCTTTCTAGCCTACCAGTACAGTCAACTCTTGCAACATTTTCCTGAAAATCATTGGCCTATCCTTTTGTTTGTAGGAATTACGTCTGTTTTACTGTTGCTTTGGGGAGGAATTGCCACCTATATGGAGGCTCCAGACAAGCTCTTTCTCTTGGTCGGAGAAAAGGAAATCAAACTCTATCTCAAGCATCAAACTGGCATTTCCCTAGTCTTTTGGCTCTTTGTCCAGACCCTTTTCTTGCTGTTATTTGCGCCTTTATTTTTAGCCATGGGCTATGGCTTGCCTGTTTTTCTGGTCTATGTGCTTTTATTGGGAGTAGGTAAATATTTCCTCTTTCGTCAAAAGGCCAGCAAATTTTTTACGGAAACTGGACTGGACTGGGACTATGTTATTTCTCAAGAAAGCAAGCGTAAGCAAGTCTTGCTTCGTTTCTTTGCCCTCTTTACGCAGGTAAAGGGAATTTCAAACAGCGTCAAGCGTCGTGCCTATCTGGACTTTATCCTAAAGACTGTTCAGAAGGCGCCTGGAAAGATTTGGCAAAATCTCTATCTGCGTTCTTATCTGCGAAATGGAGACCTTTTTGCGCTCAGCCTTCGTCTGCTCTTGCTTTCCATACTGGCGCAGGTTTTTATCGAGCAAGCTTGGATTGCGACAGCAGTGGTGGTTCTCTTTAACTACCTCTTGCTCTTCCAGTTGCTGGCCCTCTATCATGCCTTTGACTACCAGTATTTGACCCAACTCTTTCCGCTGGACAAGGGGCAAAAGGAAAAAGGCTTGCAGGCGGTAGTCCGAGGATTGACCAGTTTCGTCTTAGTAGTGGAATTAGTTGTTGGATTGATTACCTTCCAAGAAAAACTAGCTCTTCTAGCCTTACTGGGAGCTGGTTTGGTTTTACTAGTCTTGTACCTACCTTATCAGGTCAAACGTCAGATGCAGGAGTAACATTGCCTATATGACACTAAAAAAGAAGTTGAGTTCAGTTTGTCTCAACTTCTTTTATTTTCTACAAGATAATGGTTGGTCCGTAGAGACTCAACTTGGTCTTGACTTGGTCAAAGTGGAAACGGTCATAGGCACGCCAAGCGGCACGAGTAGGAGCATCTGGTTCAAGAGCGCTGAGTCCCATGAGAAGACTGGAAGTCTGGTAAAATTTTTCCAGTTCAATCAAGACTCGATTATCCACTGTTTCAGCCTTGGCTAGAAAACCAAGAATAGAGTTTAGTTGCTCCTGAAAGCGGACGTCGTCAGCGGTTGCCTGTTTGCATGCTTGGTAGGCTTTATTTAAGTCAGTAATCAAAGCCTGAGCTCTTTTGATAGGGTCTGCATCTGTCATGAAAATTCCTCCTTTAATATGGGTGCTAGTCTTGATTCTAGCAATTGTATTTTGATACTGTCAGTTTATCACTTTTATCTCCTTTTTTATCTACAAATCTTTAATTGTTCTTGAAATTTCCTGAATGGTACTGTTAAGATTTTATGATAAAATAGTTGTAAGATTATCATGATGTTGTAGAAAAATAGTCCTTTTAGGAGTTTTCAAAGACTGTTTAGGATTGGGTGGGCTTGTGTTAGATTTTTTCTGTTATTCTTTTCTTAGGAGGAGAATCCAATGAAACATATGATTATTCAGACACAGAAGACAGTCTATAAAGTAAACGTCGACGATATCTACTATATCCAAACACATCCAACTAAAGCCCATACTGTACAGATTGTTACAGAAGAAGCTAGTTTTAATATGGTTCAAAATTTAAGTAATCTTGAGAACCAATATGGGGAAACCTTGATGAGATGTCATCGAAATTGTTTGGTCAATCTTGATAAAGTAAAATCGATTGATTTTCAAGAAAGAATCCTTTTTCTTGGAGAAGAAGGTCAATACGCTGTCAAGTATGCCAGACGTCGCTATAGAGAAATTCGTCAAAAATGGTTGAAAGAAGGAGAGTAAGAAGATGAGAATATTTGTTTTAGAAGATGATTTTTCCCAACAAGCTAGAATTGAAACGACGATTGAGAAACTTTTGAAAGAACATCATATCATTCCTAGCTCTTTTGAGGTCTTTGGCAAGCCAGACCAACTGCTGGCAGAGGTGCATGAGAAGGGAGCGCATCAGCTATTCTTTTTGGATATTGAGATTCGAAATGAGGAGATGAAGGGGCTGGAAGTGGCTAGAAAGATTCGGGATCGGGATCCTTATGCCCTGATTGTCTTTGTGACGACTCACTCGGAGTTTATGCCCCTGTCCTTTCGCTACCAAGTGTCAGCTTTGGACTACATTGATAAGGCCCTTTCGGCAGAGGAATTTGAATCTCGGATTGAGACAGCCCTCCTTTATGCCAATAGTCAAGACAGTAAAAGTCTGGCGGAAGATTGTTTTTACTTTAAATCAAAATTTGCCCAATTCCAGTATCCTTTTAAAGAGGTTTACTATCTCGAAACGTCGCCCAAATCTCATCATGTCATTCTCTATACCGAGACGGACAGACTGGAATTTACAGCGAGTTTGGAGGAGATTCTTAAGCAGGAGCCTCGTCTCCTGCAGTGCCACCGCTCTTTTCTCATCAATCCTGCAAATGTGGTGCATTTGGATAAGAAAGAAAAACTGCTTTTCTTTCCCAATGGGAGAAGCTGTCTAATCGCGCGTTATAAGGTCAGGGAAGTGTCTGAAGCCATCAATAAATTACACTGAGCTAGGAGAGTTTATGAACATTGCTTGGATATTGTTGTATTTTCTTGTTATTAATGGACTAGAAATTGTCATTTTCTTTAAGGTAGATGGAATTGGTCTCACTTTTGAGAGGATTTTTAAAGCTTTTCTTCTGAAATTTCTTCTAGGGACCATTTTTGCGACTTTTCAATTTTTGGATGTAAGTGAATATTTGTCCTATTTTATAGAACCTTTGTTCGGTATATGTCTATCTTTCTTATTGTTAAGAGGGCTTCCTAAAAAAATCCTTATTTTTTATGGTCTCTTCCCAATGATATTAGTAGAGCTCTTTTACAGAGGTGTTTCCTATTTTGTGCTTCCATTTTTGGGGCAAGGAATTGTAGATGGGGATGGCAATCCTATCTTTTTATTGATTATGATATTCGTTTGCTTCATAGTTTTAGTCTTTTTGAAATGGTTAGACTATGATTTCACTAGATTGAGAAAGGAGTTTCTAGATAAAGGTTTTCAAAAGTCTCTTACTAAGATTAACTGGGTAATGGGGGCTTATTATCTAGTGATGCAAAGTCTATCTTACCTTGAATACCAACAAGGTATTCAATCAACGACAGTTCGCCATTTCATTCTAGTATTTTATCTACTCTTTTTTATGGGGGTTATCAAGAAATTAGATACCTATTTGAAGGAAAAACTTCAGGGAAAACTGAACCGAGAGCAGGTCTTGCGCTATAGAGATATGGAGCGGTATAGTCGGCATATAGAAGAACTTTATAAGGAAGTACGGAGTTTTCGACATGACTACACCAACCTCTTGACCAGTTTACGTCTGGGTATTGAAGAGGAGGATATGGAGCAGATAAAAGAGATTTACGACTCTGTTTTAAAGGATTCCAGTCAGAAATTGCAGGACAATAAATATGACCTGGGCAGATTGGTGAATATTCGTGACCGTGCCCTCAAAAGTCTCCTAGCAGGGAAATTTCTAAAAGCGAGAGATAAGAAGATTATCTTTAATGTCGAAGTTCCTGAGGAGATTCAGGTTGAGGGGATGAGTCTGCTTGATTTTCTAACCATTGTGTCTATCCTTTGTGACAATGCTATTGAAGCGAGTACAGAGGCTAGTCAACCTCATGTTTCAATCGCTTTTTTTAAAAATGGAGAACAGGAGACCTTTATCATTGAAAACTCCATCAAAGAAGAGAGCATAGATATTTCTGAAATCTTTTCCTTTGGAGCAAGTTCTAAAGGGGAGGAGAGAGGAGTTGGTCTCTATACCGTTATGAAAATTGTGGAAAGTCATCCTAATACCAGTCTCAATACCACCTGCCAAAATCAAGTCTTTCGTCAGGTGTTTACTATAATACATACAGAATGATAAAAAATAAGACCGAGAGTTCTTGTTACTCGGTCTTATTTTTTATAGCTGAATAGGTAGTTCAAGTGCTTTTGTGATTTTAAATTTACCTAAAATTGTTTCATGTAAGAGTTTTTCCCACCATCCTCCACCTGTAATTTGGTTGAGTTCGGTAGTTGTTAGTTCTTGAAATGAAGTTAGGTTTTGTTTCTTATCCATGTTATGATTCTCCTTTTTGATAAGATAATAAATAGTTCTAGAGTGTTATCTGAAAATTAATCAGAATGGGTTAAAATTTTATCTTTAAAATAATCAAAATATGTTTTCTTTGCAGTTACACTAGTGACGCGACCTTGTAAGCCATATTGGATGAGTTTACTATCCTCATCAGATAGTTTTGCAAGAGCGCTTAGTTTAAAGAGATTTCCTTGCTCTGTTCTGGTAGGAGTTTGATCAATTGTCTGAAGTTGGCCGATGATGGTAATGCCGTGATTTCCAATCTTCTCCAGTTTTAATCTTACAGTTTGTCCTTTATCTAGTAGAGGTAGATAGTCAGAAGATACGTAGTAAGTGATTAGTACTTCTCTTGTATCTGTGATGACAGGGAATATTTGAGCAATTTCTGTACCAGTTGGAATTCTATTTTTACCTTCAAATTCGCTGTTCAGATGAACGATACCTTTACTTGGAGCGGTTAAGGTATTGTTTTCTAAGCGCTGTGTCGCTTGATCTAGTTGTACTTTTAATTCTGTTAATTGATTTTCCACGGTTAGTTGTTGCTGAGAAGCTGTCTGTAAAAATTGAGTACGAAGTACTTCAATTTTGGTCGCTAAACTATTGTCATAAGTTGCTACACTTCCGATACCAGCTTGCTGAATTTTGAGGCTTGCGATAGATGATTCCAGACCTGCAATACTTTGATTAATTTGAGATAAAAATGGCTCTTCTGCAGTTCCTTGTGTTTGTCCTTGTGAGGCTACAAGATAACGATTCAAAATTGACTGGTGTGGATTGCCAGTTGGTAAGCGAGCCCTTTTATTTATGATAGCATCTCTCAGCTCCTGGTATTCTCCAATTTGTTGTTGAACTTTTGTGATTTCTTGTTCGATGGCTGATGAACTGCTATTGGCAAGATTGGCTTGATTTGAAACCTCAGTGTTAGTCTTTGTGATACCCAGTTCAATATCATGGGATTGTTTAGTAAAATTCATAAAGGTATTATGGTAGCCAAACTCATCCTCGCCAGAAAAAAGATCAGTCGCTGTTTCTAAGCTTTGTTTCAAAATTCCAAGTCCTTCTTTTTGCTTCTCAAGTCTTTGTAATTGAGTTTCTAAGGCAGTTTTCTGACTTTCTTCCATTGTTTCAGAGTATTTGATGAGTAAGTCACCTTTTTCAACTACTTGATTTGCCACTAAATGATTAGCTAGGATAGGATTATCACTTGTTGACTGAATGGATGCAATGACACTTGTAGGGGTGATTTCTCCTTGGGAAGTGACAGTAATTTCTTTTGTGGCAACGAGGGAGAAAATCAAGATGAAAGTAAACAGTAATGAAAGAGGTATGATTAATACTGTCGCATAGTTATGGTAACGTCTCTGATAAAACTCGACGCTTCTAAAAAGATTAGGATTCATGACATTCTCCTTATTTATTGAATAGATGGTGGTAGAAGCCTTGCGCCTGCATTAACTCTTGATGACTACCAACTTCAATGATTTTCCCCTGGTCAAGAACAATGACACGGTTGGTTCGTTCGGCTATACTGAGACGATGGGCTACAAAGAGAATGGTTTTATCAGTTAGGGACATAAGATTATCTATAACTTTTTTCTCAGTCAAGACATCAAGACCGCTAGTAGCTTCATCTAGTATTAAAACAGGAGCTTTAGTTAAAAGAGCACGAGCGAGGGCTATTCGTTGCTTTTGTCCTCCTGATAGACCAGCTCCATCAGAGAGATGAGTTTGATAGCCCATAGGCATTCTTTCAATGTCTTGACGGATTTCAGCTAATTCACAAGCTTTTAGAATATCTTCTTGGCTAATCATATGATTACCGCCCAAGGTTAAGTTTTCCAAAATAGAGCCATTAAAGATATAGGCTTGTTGGGGTAGGTAATTAATATGACGGCGCAAGACTTTTTTATCAATGTTTTTAATATCCTGATGATTGATGGAAATATGTCCTTTGTAGGGTTCAAAGAAATTGACAATCATTTTGGCTAAAGTTGTTTTACCAGAACCACTAACTCCAACTAGGCTAACCTTATCTCCTTGTTTAATCGTGAGATTAATATCTGTTAAGGTATCTCGTCCAAAACCATACTTATAAGAAAGGTCATCGAATTCAATATCGCCCATCAAAAAATGTGAATGAACAGGGTTTTCTTGAACTTGAAATTCAGATTCGACTAGATAGACTTCGTTCAAACGGTTATTAGCGACCTTCGCAGATTGGAGTTTGGTTTGGAGGTTGATAATATTTTCCATAGGAGTTGTAAAGTAAGAAAGAAGTGTGTTAAAGGTAATCAGCTGACCGATAGAAATTTTACTCGACATGACTAATTGAGCGCCAAACCATAGGATAAGGATATTCAGAACTAATTTTGTTCCCTGCTTTAAACTTGTTTGTAAAATAGAATATTTACTGAGCTTAAAGGATTTTTCTAAATAATCTACAAATTCGCTGTCTATATTTTGATAGCGATTTTCTTCACTCGTGAGCGACTTTATAGTTTCAATCCCGTTGATATCTTCAATGATGGCAGAGCTAACCATAGAATTACTTTGCATGACATCATGGTTCATTTTTTCGAAAGGCTTCATAAAAGAAAAGATGATGAACATGTATATAGGAATAGAAATAAGAGAAAGAAGGAAGAGATTAGGGTTTTGTGCCAGTAAGACGCCTCCTACAAGAATCAGAATAGAAACATCCAGAAAAAGAGAAAGAATGGTAGAAGCCAAGGCATCTATAATAGAGTTAGCATCTGTGAACCGTGAAATGATTTCTCCTGTACGACGTGTCGCAAAGAAAGACATAGGAAGTTCAAAAATATGGCGGATATAGGATAAAATCACATCAATGCTTAATCTCTGACTCAGAATAGTTAGGAGATAATCTCGGGAGAAACTCATGACTTGCTGGAGGATATAGGTTATAACCAGACCAACTGAGATGATTCCTAAAGTTGATTTCATCTGATTTGGAATGTATTCATCCAAGATTCCTTGGAGATAATAAGAACCACCGATATTGATAATAGTGACCAATAAGCTTGAGAGAACGATGTAAGCAATGAGAGATTTTTGTTTGAAAATCAGAGGAAGGAAGCTTAGTAGACCATTCTTTTTATCTTTATGGGGTTGATAGCTAGGTTTGGGAGCTAGAAAAATAGCTACTCCAGTCCATTCAGAGAAAAAGCGTTCTTTTGACATTTTAGTGATTTTTACAGAAGGGTCAGGATCACCAATAATCAGATAGTCTTTCTTTGTTTGATAGACAACATAGTAATGTTGGAGTTTTCCTTCTTTGTTAACGTGAACGATAAATGGATAGGGGACATCACTCATGTCAAAGAGAGTTTTATCTGCTTGAACAGGTCTTGTTTCAAAGCCCATTTCATTTGCGGCTTTTACAATGCCAAGAGCAGTTGTCCCTTCCTTATTGGTCTTTGCAAGTTCTCTCAAGTGAGCTAGAGAAAAATCTGAACCATAGAATTTAGCAATCGAGGCTAAGGCAGCGACACCACAGTCTCTAGCATCTATTTGAGGAACAAATGTACGTTTATAAGAAGTCATTGGCAATTCCTTTCATATAGTAGATAGGTATATTATGCCATAAAAATAAGTTCATATTTTATAAAATCTTGAATAGTCATTGAAATTTCCTGAATGGTAAAAAAGTGATTAGAAACTGTCTTTTTTAAAAAATTTAGAGGTGATTTGAAATAAAAAGCTAATTCAAGGCGTTTCGATGACAATTCAAGATTTGGATGAAAAATTTTAAAAAACAATGATATACTAAACTTGTCAAAGTTGCAACAGGACAAAAAATTAAAAATAAAAAAGGAGTATTTGTCATGGATACAAAAATGATGGAACAATTTGAGATTATGGATACTGATATGCTTACTTGCGTTGAAGGTGGCGATTGTAATTGGGGAGATTTTGCCAAAGCAGGTGTTGGAGGAGGAGTAGCAAGAGGTCTTCGGCTAGGAATTAAAACAAGAACATGGCAAGGTGCAGCAGCTGGTGCTGCAGGAGGAGCTATACTTGGAGGTGTAGCTTATGCAGCCACATGTTGGTGGTAATTATGGATTTTAAAAGTTTTATTATTGGTTTAGTAGTTGGTATATTAGGCCCCTATATGGATGATTTAATTAGAAAAATATTTTCAAAATCTCCCAAAAAGAATAAGGATAGTACTTTCTAAAAAATCAATTTCTCCCCTGTATTTGCTAGATTAATTTACAGGGGAGTTTCTTTAATATTATTTCGTCTGTCAAAGTGATATGGGATAGCAGGGTGAAAAGTTTACCAACAAGTCGGTATCAAGACAATATAAAGAGGAAAGTATGTTTTTCATGCTTGCTTTTTTTAATTTTTTTACAATTCAAGATGTTTCGATGACAATTCAAGATTTAGATAAGAAAATTTTAAAAACAGTGCTATACTTAAACTGTCAAGGTTGCAACAGGACAAAAATTAAAAATAAAAAAGGAGTATTTGTCATGGATACAAAAATGATGTCACAATTTTCTGTTATGGATAATGAAATGCTTGCTTGCGTTGAAGGTGGAGATATTGATTGGGGAAGAACAATTGCTTGTGGAGCAGGGATTGCGTATGGCGCACTTGATGGGTATGCAACAACTTATGGTTCGACATTTCTATTGGGACCATATGCTATAGGAACAGGAGCAATTGGTGCTGTGCTAGGTGGGATTGGTGGTGCACTTACCTGTTAGCATAGGAAAGGAGATAGTAATGAAAAAAATATTTGCAACAAAACGCAATGCATTCTTGGTAAGATTGTTGTTTGGTCAGATACCTTTGGTTGTTTCTACTTATCTATTTCTATCTCGTCAGTTTTTAAATTTTTCCGTAGTTTTCCAATTTCTTTTAGTAGTTATTAACTTGGCTTCTATTTTGGCTACTGTTTATCTCACTAGGGAGATGAGGATAAGAGAGTTTGAAGATGATGATTTGGTTAGTCCTAGAACCAATCAACTCATGTTTATCGGCTTGACAGGCTGTATGTCTATTATTTGTTTGTATAGAGGTATAACAGCAGGAGAATTCTATCAACAATTAATTGCCTATATTGGTGCTATTCTCTGCTTGATTATCATGCTTCTGCTCATTTGGGGCTTGAAGTATTATAAAAAGTAGAGCTTAATGAAGTATAAAGGGGTAAGTGTTTTTGAAATACTTACCCTTTTATAATGAATTTTTTGCAATTCAAGATGTTTCGATGACCATTTAAGATTTATATGAATTTGTAATCTTAAATAAGGTAAGATAAAGATAACAAATGTAAAGGAGTATTCTTATGAAGAAACAAAAGATAAAATCGCTATTACTTGTACCATTTGTATTTGCATCTATTACTACGGGTGTTGTATATGCAGAAGAACATCCTACTACTTCATCTATCCAGGCGAATGATAGTTCTCTTGTGGCACCAGATTTGCCATCGGCTAAGGAAAAGGTGGAGCATAAACCTTCCGTTGTAACTCCCGAAGAGTATGAACAGAATGTTACGGACTTTAAAAAGATAGATATTGAAGCTGTACGTCAATCTTTTACAGAGGATCAATTGGAACATACTATTTATTTTGGTAGAAAAACTTGCTCTCATTGTCGTCAATTTTCTCCTGAATTGAAAGAATTTAATAACTTGATTGAAAAGAAGTTAGAGTATTATGATTTGGATGGTAAGGATTTTGATGGGGAAGCGAGAGAGTTTCTATTTAAAAAAGTCGGTATTCCAGGAACACCAACAATTTTGTATTTAAAAAATGGACATCCGATATCTGGATGGGTTGGTGGCGGAGCAACTGCACAACAGGTGTATGATTATATGTACTCGAGAAACTCACCTAAGCAAGCGGAGACAGTGAAATCTTCTGAAGAGACAGTAACTGAAAGTGTCCGTGATGAGAAAACCAGAAATGACAGCATGAGTATTAGTGACAAGGTTGTGAGTGACAGCAAAGGTATGAGTGATGAAAAAAGAACCGAAATGAAAATATCCAATGCTAATTCCAATTCTAATAGCGAAAATAGTGGGAAAGTGGAGAGTACAAACTCAACTTCTAAAGCTAAAACTACTCAATCTGGCAATTTAGCAATGTTAGACAATAAGAATCAATTGGAAACTCCCAAACCTATTTTTGATGTTGCTCAAGAAAATAAAACTTCTTTAACTGATGTTAAGGGGACTGATTATGTAAGCGAATCTATTACTTCGAATGAAAAATTATTACCGAAAACAGGAGAGGAAGAAAGTTACCAACTGATTCGGCTAGCTGTCGCGTTTTTTATGGCTTCTATAATGATTAAAGTGAAACAAAAAATTCATAAATAAAAATAGATGGTAAACAGGTGCAATGATATTATTTGTTTGTAATAACATATAGCTAACATTTGCCTATAGACAAGAGTGAGAAGATAGGTGTATTTATTTTATATATAAAAGATTATAACTGTATATGAACTGAATGATAAAAGGTCAAGTATTTCCGAAATGCTTTCTTTTTCGATTATTTTAACGCCTCAAGATGTTTTGATGACTATTTATGATTTGGATGGAAAATTTCAAAGAATAGTAGTATACTAACATTGTTAAGATTGTATCCGAAAGTGGAATACCAACTCTTATAGAGGAGAAAACTAACCACTTTTAGAGAATTAAATAGTAGTTGATGTATAGGTAAAAAAGCATGGTAAATAGTTAGTATTAATGGTAAATAGTTAGTATTAGCGGAAGTAGAAACAAGAAAAATACGAACGGAAAAATACAATGAAAAAGAGTAGAAAAATTAAAAGAGCAGTGCATAGCATTGCGAACGGGGGAGCATATTTTTTAATCGTTGCACTCCTAATTAATGTGGTTCTTGTCTATTTTTCAGAAGATTTTGACCCAAGGTGGGCAAAAGTTGTACAAATAGTTGGAACACCGTTTTCTTTAGGTTTAGGTTTTTTCATTTATGGTGAAGGCGTAAAAGCACTAAACGAATATAAAAAAGAAGACGACGAGAAGGGGAAATAATAATTAAAAAAACTGAAACAGTACTAAAAAATGTAAAATAAAGGGGGAAAATGGCGAGTAAAAAGAAGTTACTTGGAGAAGAGTTTGGGAAGATGGTGTTGTCAAGGACGATAGCGACCTATGAAAAAGCAATCAACGCTGAAAAATAACATTTTCAGATGAAAAGATGGAGGAGCTAGACAACATACTATCTAATGGAATGGGGTTGCTTGATGGAGTACAAGCATACGGTATTCTAACAGGACGAAAATAAAAAAAGCATTCCTCGTGAATACAAAAACAATGTTTCAATTAGCAGAAGTTAACAGATAAAGTTTGTCTTTATCGAGCCTGACTTTTACCAGAGTATGTGAGGTATATTAAATGAATAAGAAATCCTTTTTTATCATCTGCTCTACGTTGATTATAGCATCGAATCTTCTCATGATTTCCGTGGTGAACAAGGGAGAAGAAACAGGGAGCAATCTGTTTGTGATTGCTATAGCCTGTGTTATGTTACCAGCCTTTTTATATGCAGTTGAAAATCAACTGACTTCATTGGTAAGAGTAGAATCAATACTCCTGATTCAGCTGACAGTTATATCCCTACTCCGTCTTATCAACAGAATAGGGAGGACGCCTGAAATCCTCAACATTATCATTACCCTTATCGCTTTGGCAAGTGGGACAGCTGCTATCCTTGTTGCAATCATGAGAATCTATGAGAACAGACGGAAGTAAGGGTGAATAGTTTTCGATTTTGTATTTTCAAATTGTCAAGTTTCCCCAGGGCAAGTATGTTTTTCATGCTTGCTTTTTAAATTTTTTACAATTCAAGATGTTTTGATGACCATTTATGATTTGAGTGTTCCAAGGATAAAATGAGTGCTATACTAGCAGTGTAAAGGTTGAAGCAGGAAGTATGATAAATCACAAGTTAAGGAAGCGGTGGCTTCGTTCGTGGAAGTAGTAAATTAGAAAAAATATCTTGTTAAGGAGTTGAAAAAAGAACAAACTATGAAAAAAACGATTTCTATCTTTAAAAAAATAATTACTTGTTTTTTACTTACTTTTGCTATTCAAGTTGTACCATTAACTGTTGTGAGACAATTTTATGACGGAGTGATAGGAGATGTGTTCAGTGTTGGTGTCTTCTTTCTATCTTTCTTTATATGCTTAACCATTCTTGTATATCTTATTAAGAGCTGGGGTGATGAGACTACTTTAGATTGCTTGCCAATCAAATGGGTAGAATTGAAATGGATTGTTCTTGCTTATCTGGCTAATCTGGTTTTAGTAGTTGGTTTTATATTTTTCACGACCGTTCTTGGAAAAGTCCATGATAATACAAGTTCTTTAAGCTTTTTTCAACATTTGGAAACAAGTGGTTTCTTGTACATAGTTCTATTCTGGTTGTCAACTACTTTCACTCAACCTCTTTTGGAGGAGATACTCTTTAGAGGAATCATTTTAGGAAGTTTAGAAAAATATTCTCCCATAGTTGCTATTATCCTTTCGGCTGTTCTTTTTGGATTTGCTCATGACGGAGAAATGCTCTCTCAACATCTAGTGTCAGGAATTGTATTAGGAATTCTCTATATAAAGCGGAGAAATCTATATTCCTGTGTAGTCGTACATGGTTTGATGAATGCTACTGTCACCTGTCTCTTTTTTCTGGCTACTTAGGTTTTGAACCGGTGAGTTTGTGTAGTTCTTCGTCTAATAATATATGAAAGGAGCAAAGAAATGAAAACTTTTCTTGCTAAAAAACGGAACATCTTCCTTGCGAGATTGTTCCTAGGTCAGTTGCCCTTACTTGTCTCCACTTATCTATTTCTATCTCGTCAGTTTTTAAATTTTTCCTTGGTTTTCCAATTTCTTTTAGTGGTTATTAACTTGGCTTCTATTTTGGTCACTGTTTACCTCACTAGAGAAATGAGGATAAGAAAGTTTGAAGATGATGATTTGGTTAGTCCTAGAACCAATCAACTCATGTTCATCGGCTTGACAGGTTTTATGTCTATTATTTGTTTGTATAGAGGTGTCACAGCAGGAGAATCTTACCAACAACTAATTGCCTATATTGGCGCTATTCTCTGCTTGATTATTATGCTTCTACTCATTTGGGGCTTGAAGTATTATAAAAAGTAGGGGCTAATGAAGTTTTTGTTATGAATACAAAAACGATGTCATAATTTGAAATGATGGATACTGAGATGCTTGCGAAAGTTGAAGGAAGTTTCGGAGGTTGGGGAGATATGCTTTCTGGTTTATTGGGTGGGCTAGCACCTTCTCCAATTTTGGATCAATTAAATGGTAAGTGGCCTATTATACATCTTTCAAAACCATGTAGTCCTTATGGTATAGGGGGAACTCCAAACTCATGTAATGGTATTTAAAAAGGATTGAAGATATGAAGGCAAAATATGGGAATCAAATTGTTGATGTTTGGGAAATTGGTCAAGCAACTCCTAAACCAAGTTGGGTAGAGGAAGCTTTTCAAAAAAATTATATGGTTTGGTTGGATAATCATGTGCGCATTTTAATGGCAGGTCTTAACACTTCTCTCGCAACGAATATCAAGTTTGGTTTAGTTGGAACAGTTGGAGGAGGATTCGCTGGTTATGGGATGTATGTTCTTGGTTATCCAGGTGATTATATAGATATCACCAATCATAGAGTTGTTTCTGCTAAAACATTTCACAAAAGTTATCAAATTTTAGAAAATGATTAGATATCATTTAATTGTAATGGAGAAAGCAATGAAAAAACATCCTATTCTTTTCAAAGCGAGTGCCATTCTTTCTTATTTGTTTCTGTTTTTCGGACTGTTTTGGACAACCCAATTTTGGAGCAATTATTGGGAGTTCTCGTCTTGGGTAGGAAATCTTATCTGGATTCGAAACATCATCAGCCTTCTCTTTATCAGCTTGATGGTTTGGATTTTGGTCAGGTCGGGCCATGCTTATCTCTTTCGCATCCCTAGGAAAAAGTGGTTGAGTTATTAGGTTCTGACGGTGTTAGCAGCTGTCGTGCTGATATGCTTTAACTATCTGACAGCTAAACACGTTCAGGGGACCAATGAAGGTTGGAATTTGTTTATTGCCTATAGCGAGACAAATTTTGCGGAGTTTGGTGTTTACCTAACCTTAATCGTACTAGGACCTCTGATGGAAGAATTGGTATGTAGGGGACTGCTTCAACATGCCTTCTTTAAGAATTCGAGGTGGAGGCTGGATCTTCTCTTTCCTTCATTCTTATTTGCCTTGCCCCACTTTTCTAGCTTGCCAAGTTTCGCAGATATTTTTGTCTATACGGCAGTGGGTTGTCTATATGCCTGGCTGACACGTTATACGAAGAGTATCTATCCTTCTTATTCGATTCATATTGTTAATAATATCATCGCAAACTTACCATTTTTGCTCACTTTTCTACACAGGGTCCTGGGCTAAAAAACCAGAAGACTTGCTTTTCAGCCATAGAGGAGGTCATCATGTATAAACACTTATTTTTCCTAGATTCAAAAACCTTAGACTGGTTGACACCTTATATTCTGGTCTTGGCTTCTGACACCATTGCTTTTAATGTTTTTGTGCTAACCTTTGTATCTGTGGTGGTCTTTTATTTCCTAAATCCCATGTTATCTTTAATGGCTATCTTCTTAGGGGCTGGCTATGTGGTCGGATTTTGGTTGCTAAAATGGTTTGTTTTGGAAAGGTTAGAGTTAAAGGATGACTTGTAGGGAAGTTTGTTTGTTGAGGAGGCTAGTTTTATGGAGTTTTTTGATAAATTTCATGCCTTTTGTTTTGGATTTTTAGTACTACTAATCGTCATTACAGTTCCTTATACGATTAACCACGGGGATTTTTTTCAAAATGAATCTGAATTGATTATTGTAAGTCTTCTTGTAACTTCGCTGAGTGTTACTTATGCTAGAAAGTTTGAAATGATTTCTTTTGGGATGTTAAGCAAGAAAGACCTTTTGCTTTTCATTGCAATCTTTCTTCTAAGTGTACTTGAGACGCTGGTTTATATTCATTTCTTCGCTGTTTCTTCTGGCGCGGGAGTTCAACACTTGGCGGAAGTCAGCAGAGGAATTTCTCTGTCTTTGATTTTGACTACCTCAGTTTTTGGACCAATCCAGGAGGAACTCATTTTCAGAGGACTTCTTCAAGGTGCGGTTTTTGACAATTCTTGGTTAGGTCTTGTGCTAACTTCCTCTCTCTTTTCTTTCATGCATGGACCTTCTAATGTCTCTTCGTTTATTTTTTATCTACTTGGGGGCTTATTGCTGGGCTTTGCTTATAAAAAGAGCCAAAACTTATGGGTTTCTATTCTAGTCCACATGTTTTACAATGCTTGGCCACTCTTATATTATTTATAAAAATCATGAAAAGGTAAGCAGAAGACGGTGCTTGCCTTTTTCTTTCTATAATGATACCCAAGCCAATCCAGAGGCTTTTCTTTGAGAATCGGGCGTGGAGCGGTTGACGAATAGACCAAAAACTAGTAGAATAGTAAGGAAACTTTATACGGAGGAAAGAAATGGATTTGGGTGATAATGAGCTAACACTGACTCCCATACCTGGGAAAAGTGGTAAGGCTTATATGGGTAGCTATCCTGATGGGAAGCGCATCTTTGTAAAAATGAATACCTCTCCAATCCTACCTGGTCTAGCTAGAGAACAAATTGCTCCACAATTATTATGGAGTCGCCGTTTGGCAGATGGGCGTGATATGTGTGCTCAAGAATGGTTAACTGGCAAGATATTGACCCCCTATGATATGAATCGTAAGCAAATCGTCAATATTTTAACCCGTCTTCATCGCTCACGTCCGTTGATGACACAGTTGAGTCGTTTGGGATATGCCATGGAAACACCTGTAGATTTACTACAGTCTTGGCAGGAAACGGCTCCAGATGCTTTGCGTAAAAATCATTTTATCAGTGAAGTGATGGCTGATTTACGTCAGACTATTCCAGGGTTTAGAGAGGACCATGCGACCATTGTCCATGGAGATGTACGACATAGTAATTGGATTGAGACAGATAGTGGCTTGATTTATTTGGTGGATTGGGATTCGGTTCGCTTGACCGACCGCATGTTTGATGTGGCCCATATGCTCTGCCATTATATTCCAGAACATCAGTGGAAGGAATGGTTGACCTACTACGGTTACAAGTATAATCAAACGGTATTAAATAAATTGTATTGGTACGGTCAATTGTCTTATTTGAGCCAGATTTCCAAGTATTATATGAACCAAGATTTAGAAAATGTCAATCGGGAGATTCATGGCTTGCGTCACTTCCGAGACAAGTATGGAAAGAGAAGATGAGAGTTAGAAATCGTAAAGGGGCGACAGAATTACTAGAGGCAAATCCCCAGTATGTTGTCCTCAATCCCTTAGAATCCAAGGGAAAATGGCGGGACTTGTTTGGCAATGATAATCCCATTCATGTGGAAGTTGGAAGTGGAAAGGGTGCCTTTGTTTCAGGTATGGCCAAGCAAAACCCTGACATCAACTATATCGGGATTGATATTCAAAAGTCTGTTTTGAGCTACGCTTTGGACAAGGTGCTTGAAGTTGGAGTGCCTAACATCAAGCTCTTGTGGGTAGATGGTTCTGACTTGACTGACTACTTTGAAGACGGTGAGATCGATCGCTTGTATCTGAACTTTTCAGATCCATGGCCGAAAAAACGCCATGAAAAGCGTCGTTTGACCTACAAAACCTTCTTGGATACCTTCAAACGTATCTTGCCTGAAAATGGAGAAATTCATTTCAAGACGGATAACCGTGGCTTGTTTGAGTACAGCCTAGTGAGCTTTTCTCAGTATGGCATGAAGCTCAATGGTGTCTGGCTTGATTTACATGCCAGTGATTTTGAAGGCAATGTCATGACAGAATACGAGCAAAAATTTTCCAACAAGGGTCAAGTTATCTACCGAGTTGAGGCAGAATTTTAAGAAATAGCCTGAAATCAGGCTGTATAAGTGCTTTTGCTTTACATAAGTAGTAAAAAGTGCTATACTAAGAGTAAGAATATGAAAAGTGAGGCGGGGAAATATCTTCGCCTCTTGCTTATGAGGAGGTGGACGCAATCGCAACAATCGTAGAATTAGTCAGAGAAGTTGTAGAACCTGTCATAGAAGCACCTTTCGAACTTGTGGATATCGAGTATGGAAAGATTGGCAGTGACATGATTCTCAGTATTTTTGTAGATAAACCTGAAGGAATTACCTTGAACGACACGGCAGACTTGACAGAAATTATCAGTCCTGTCCTAGACACCATCAAGCCAGATCCCTTCCCAGAACAATATTTCCTAGAAATCACCAGTCCAGGCTTGGAACGTCCTTTAAAAACCAAGGATGCCGTTGCTGGAGCGGTTGGGAAATACATCCATGTCGGGCTCTACCAAGCCATCGATAAGCAAAAGGTCTTTGAAGGAACCTTGTTGGCCTTTGAAGAGGATGAGTTGACCATGGAATATATGGACAAGACACGTAAGAAAACTGTCCAAATTCCATACAGTTTAGTATCAAAAGCACGTTTAGCAGTTAAATTATAGAAAAAGAAAGGATAGCTTTTGAGGATTCAAAAGTGAAGAAAACATGAGTAAAGAAATGCTAGAGGCCTTCCGCATTTTGGAAGAAGACAAGGGAATCAAAAAAGAAGACATCATCGACGCAGTAGTAGAGTCGCTTCGTTCCGCTTATCGCAGACGCTATGGTCAATCAGACAGCGTAGCTATTGACTTTAACGAAAAAACAGGTGACTTTACAGTTTATACTGTCCGTGAAGTGGTTGATGAAGTATTTGATAGCCGTTTGGAAATCAGCTTGAAAGATGCCCTTGCCATTAATTCAGCCTATGAACTTGGTGACAAAATCAAGTTTGAAGAAGCACCTGCTGAGTTTGGTCGTGTAGCAGCTCAATCTGCCAAACAAACCATCATGGAAAAAATGCGCAAGCAAACACGTGCCATCACTTACAATACTTACAAAGAACATGAACAAGAAATCATGTCTGGTACAGTAGAACGCTTTGACAACCGCTTTATCTATGTCAACCTCGGCAGCATCGAAGCCCAATTGTCAAAACAAGATCAAATTCCTGGTGAAGTTTTTGCTTCTCATGATCGTATCGAAGTTTATGTCTACAAGGTTGAAGACAACCCTCGCGGTGTCAACGTCTTTGTTAGCCGTAGCCATCCAGAAATGATCAAACGCTTGATGGAGCAAGAAATTCCAGAAGTTTATGATGGAACTGTTGAAATCATGAGCGTGGCCCGTGAAGCTGGTGACCGTACTAAGGTTGCAGTTCGTAGCCATAATCCAAACGTGGACGCTATCGGTACAATCGTTGGACGTGGTGGTGCTAATATCAAGAAGATTACTAGCAAATTCCACCCAGCTCGTTACGATGCCAAGAGCGACCGTATGGTGCCAATCGAAGAAAACATCGACGTTATCGAGTGGGTAGCAGATCCAGCTGAATTTATCTACAATGCCATTGCTCCTGCTGAAGTTGACCAAGTTATCTTTGACGAAAACGACAGCAAACGTGCCTTGGTGGTTGTACCAGATAACAAGCTTTCTCTTGCTATCGGTCGTCGTGGGCAAAACGTTCGCTTGGCGGCTCACTTGACTGGTTACCGTATCGATATCAAGTCTGCTAGCGAATTTGAAGCCATGGAAGAAGCTGGTTCAGTAGATTTGGAAGCAGAAAACGATACTGTAGAAGAATAAAAGCTGCTAGAGGAGGGAAAGATGAAAACGAGAAAAATCCCTTTGCGCAAGTCTGTTGTGTCCAATGAAGTGATTGATAAGCGTGATTTGCTCCGCATTGTCAAGAACAAGGAAGGACAAGTCTTTATCGATCCGACAGGCAAGGCCAACGGCCGCGGCGCTTATATCAAGCTAGACAATGCTGAAGCCCTAGAGGCAAAAAAGAAGAAGGTCTTTAACCGTAGCTTTGACATGGAAGTGGAAGAAAGCTTTTATGATGAGTTGATCGCTTATGTGGATCACAAAGTGAAAAGAAGAGAGTTAGGACTTGAATAAGCAAAAGATAAGCAATCTCTTGGGACTTGCTCAGCGAGCAGGGCGTATCATATCGGGTGAAGAATTGGTGGTTAAAGCCATTCAAGATGGCAAGGCCAAGTTGGTCTTTCTAGCTCATGATGCTGGACCCAATCTGACCAAGAAGATTCAAGATAAAAGTCATTATTATCAAGTAGAAATTGTAACCGTGTTTTCAACACTGGAATTAAGCATAGCAGTCGGAAAATCGAGAAAGGTTTTGGCTGTAACAGATGCTGGATTTACAAAGAAAATGAGGTCTCTTATGGAATAGAAGAGGAGGACATGATTTGTCTAAGAAAAGATTGTACGAAATCGCAAAAGAACTTGGAAAAGAAAGTAAAGAAGTTGTAGCGCGTGCAAAAGAGTTGGGCTTGGATGTGAAAAGCCACTCATCAAGTGTGGAAGAAGCTGTCGCTGCAAAAATCGCTGCCAGCTTTAAGCCTGCAGCTGCTCAGAAAGCAGAAGCAAAACCTGCAGCACCAAAAGCAAGTGCAGAAAAGAAAGCCGAAAAATCTGAGCCAGCTAAACCAGCTGTAGCTAAGGAAGAGGCAAAACCGGTTGAGCCAGTCGCTCCGAAGGCAGAAAAAGTAGCAACTAAACCGCAAAGCCGTAATTTTAAGGCTGAGCGTGAAGCTCGTGCCAAAGAGCAGGCAGAACGACGCAAGCAAAATAAGGGCAATAACCGTGACCAACAACAAAATGGAAACCGTCAGAAAAACGACGGTCGCAATGGTGGAAAACAAGGTCAAGGCAACCGCGACAATCGTCGCTTTAACGACCAAGCTAAGAAACAGCAAGGTCAGCAAAATCGTGGTAATGAGCGCCGTCAACAAGAGGATAAACGTCCACATCAAGCGGCTCCACGTGTTGACTTTAAAGCCCGTGCAGCAGCCTTAAAAGCAGAGCAAAATGCAGAATATGCCCGTTCAAGTGAGGAACGTTTCAAGCAGACTCAGGCTGCCAAAGAAGCCTTGGCCCAAGCTAATAAACGCAAGGAGCCAGAGGAAATCTTTGAAGAAGTTGCTAAGTTAGCTGAACAAGCGCAACAAGTTCAAGCAGTGGTTGAAACAGCTCCTGTAGCTAAAGAAGCACCAGTGGATACACGTCGTAAAAAACAAGCTCGACCAGACAAAGAACGTGATGATTATGATCACGAAGAAGATGGTCCTAGAAAACAACAAAAGAATCGAAGTAGTCAAAATCAAGTGAGAAATCAAAGAAATAGTAACTGGAATAACAACAAAAAGAACAAAAAAGGCAATAACAAGAACAACCGCAATCAGACTCCAAAACCTGTTACGGAGCGTAAATTCCATGAATTGCCAACAGAATTTGAATATACAGATGGTATGACCGTTGCGGAAATCGCAAAACGTATCAAACGTGAACCAGCTGAAATCGTTAAGAAACTCTTTATGATGGGTGTCATGGCCACACAAAACCAATCTTTGGATGGGGAAACAATTGAACTCCTCATGGTGGATTATGGTATCGAAGCCAAACAAAAAGTTGAAGTGGATAATGCCGACATCGAACGTTTCTTTGTCGAAGATGGTTATCTCAATGAAGATGAATTGGTTGAGCGTCCACCAGTTGTAACTATCATGGGACACGTTGACCACGGTAAAACAACACTCCTAGATACCCTTCGTAACTCTCGTGTTGCGACAGGTGAAGCGGGTGGTATCACTCAGCATATCGGTGCCTACCAAATCGTGGAAAATGGCAAGAAGATTACCTTCCTTGATACACCAGGACACGCGGCCTTTACATCAATGCGTGCGCGTGGTGCTTCTGTTACCGATATTACTATCTTGGTCGTAGCGGCAGATGACGGGGTTATGCCTCAGACTATCGAAGCCATTAACCATTCAAAAGCAGCTAACGTTCCAATCATCGTAGCCATTAACAAGATTGATAAACCAGGTGCCAACCCAGAACGTGTTATCGGTGAATTGGCAGAGCATGGAGTTATGTCAACAGCTTGGGGCGGAGATTCTGAATTTGTTGAAATCTCGGCTAAATTCAACCAAAACATCGAAGAATTGTTGGAAACAGTCCTTCTTGTGGCTGAAATCCAAGAACTCAAGGCAGACCCAACAGTTCGTGCGATTGGTACAGTTATCGAAGCGCGCTTGGATAAAGGAAAAGGTGCGGTTGCAACCCTTCTTGTGCAACAAGGTACCTTGAATGTTCAAGACCCAATCGTTGTCGGAAATACTTTCGGTCGTGTCCGTGCTATGACCAATGACCTTGGTCGTCGTGTTAAAGTTGCTGGACCATCAACACCAGTTTCTATCACAGGTTTGAACGAAGCGCCAATGGCGGGTGACCACTTTGCCGTTTACGAGGATGAAAAATCTGCGCGTGCAGCCGGTGAAGAGCGTGCCAAACGTGCCCTCATGAAACAACGTCAAGCTACCCAACGTGTCAGCCTTGAAAACCTCTTTGATACCCTTAAAGCTGGTGAACTCAAATCTGTTAACGTTATCATCAAGGCTGATGTACAAGGTTCAGTTGAAGCCCTTTCTGCATCACTTCAAAAGATCGATGTGGAAGGTGTCAAAGTGACCATTGTTCACTCGGCTGTCGGTGCCATCAACGAATCTGACGTGACTCTTGCTGAAGCTTCAAATGCTTTCATCGTTGGTTTCAACGTACGCCCTACACCACAAGCTCGTCAACAAGCAGAAGCTGACGATGTGGAAATCCGTCTTCACAGCATTATCTACAAGGTTATCGAAGAGATGGAAGAAGCCATGAAAGGAATGCTTGATCCAGAATTTGAAGAAAAAGTTATCGGTGAAGCAGTTATTCGTGAAACCTTCAAGGTGTCTAAAGTGGGAACTATCGGTGGATTCATGGTTATCAACGGTAAGGTTACCCGTGACTCTAAAGTCCGTGTTATCCGTGATGGTGTCGTTATCTATGACGGTGAACTTGCAAGCTTGAAACACTACAAAGACGACGTTAAGGAAGTTACAAACGGTCGTGAAGGTGGATTGATGATCGATGGCTACAATGATATCAAGATGGATGATGTGATTGAGGCCTATGTCATGGAAGAAATCAAACGATAAGATTTTTTGCTCCTTTCTTAGGTGGTGAGGGACGCAAGCAAACCGATGGTTTCATTGCTTATTTTTGAGCCTAGGGTCTCAAAAATCCCCTGTGATGGGACTGATAAATCAGTTCCATCACTTTCACAACGGCGAAAGAAGCGGATGAGTTCAAATTGAACTTCGTTTCAATTTGAATTAAAAATCAAGAAGTTTAAAAATAGCTAGATCTGCTGGCCTAGCTTTTGGTTCAAAGTAGAGAAAGGAATATCATGGCAAATCATTTCCGTACGGATCGTGTGGGCATGGAAATCAAGCGTGAAGTTAATGAG
Source organism: Streptococcus mitis (assembly GCF_946188375.1). Lineage (GTDB taxonomy): Bacteria > Bacillota > Bacilli > Lactobacillales > Streptococcaceae > Streptococcus > Streptococcus mitis_CX. Next base: position 48,640 of record NZ_CAMHUS010000005.1, on the reverse strand, counting down.
ATTTTGCAAAAGAAAGTCCGTGATCCGCGTGTCCAAGGCGTGACCATCACAGATGTTCAGATGCTGGGGGACTTGTCTGTTGCCAAGGTTTACTACACCATTTTGAGTAACCTTGCTTCAGATAATCAAAAAGCCCAAATCGGGCTTGAAAAAGCAACTGGTACTATCAAACGTGAACTTGGTCGCAATTTGAAATTGTACAAAATCCCAGATTTGACCTTCGTCAAAGATGAGTCCATAGAGTATGGAAACAAGATTGACGAAATGCTACGAAATCTGGATAAGAACTAAGAAGAGGGGCAACCCTCTTTTTTGGTGGAGGAAAATAGGTGGAATTTGAAATGGGAAAATATTCTTTTATAGTGGATTGAAAATCAAATTAATTTCTAAAAATGTTTTAGCAATCGTTTCCTACTATTCTAGATTCAATATACTATAACTAGAATTCTGTATTTTTAAAGGTTAGCTAATTAGAAAATGCTTTTTTTTTTTAGCAAATATGATATGATGATTTCATAAATAAAAGGAGATTCTATTAATGAATAATGTAAAAAAAGTTTGTCGTTTAGCTTTGTTATGTCTTTCCGTCTCTACCCTAGTTGCTTGTAGTTCTCTATCTGAAAAAACAAGTAGCTCTTCTAGTGAGAATCAAACAGAAGCTTCATCTAGTAGTTCTGAAAAGAAAGGGTTGCTTGCCAAAGCAAAAGAAAAACTCAGTTCAGGCGATTTCAACCCACAAGATGTTAGTGATGCGACAATTGAGTCTATAAAAACTTATGAAGATTACTTGATTATGAATGAGAAAATAATCGATAATTACTATACAGAAGCAGACGAAACCTTTAAAGGGACAGTTTTAGAAGATAGCGCTGCTATCCAAGAACTAAAAGATAGCACTACAAAAGAGATGGAAGATCTGAAAAAACAATATGGTCCACTCAAGAAAGCACCGATTCAAGGGAAAGAAGAAGTTATTAAGACTCTAAAAGATTATCGTGACAATCTACATGAGCAAGTGGAGCAGTGGAAAGCTAGTCTTTAATAGGAAGAGTGGGGTTCAAGATGGATTATCAATTATTGCCACATGAATACATGGTTATGAATAGTGACCATGTGAGTTTTGGGAAAAATGGTTTGTCTACAGATGAATTAATTTTAACGAATCTACACTTAATACATATCAAAAAAGGTTTTTGGGGAGGAAAAAAAGACCAAGTTACCATACCCATTAACCAGATTAAAATTTTTGAAGGGAAACCTCAAGTTTCAGTAACCAAAACCAATGGTGTGAAACGGCTAGAAATTTATTATAATGGCGGACAAGCTATCTTTGCATTTAATAATACTAAGGATACTGACAAGTGGGCTAGAAACATTATTAAATTGATTTCAGGTGATACAAGCAATTTTGAAACCTTGGGGGATAGCAGCTTGTTTGGAGCAGATGTTTTGGCAGAAACATTTAAGGATACATTTGACACTTTTAAAGCAGGACTTGGGATTAAGGATGCAGAGCCAGAAAAGATTTCAACCAAGTGTAGCTTTTGTGGAGCACCTTTGTCAGGCCAAGTGAAGCAAACAGTAAGATGTGCCTATTGTGATATGGATCAGAGTTTATAAGGGGGCAATTAAATGGGGTTGATAAAAGCAATTACAGATTCTATTGGTGGGACATTTGCAGATCAGTGGAAAGAAATTATCACAGTTCAAGCTTTTGATGAACATACAGCTGTAAGTCCCGGTATTGTTCAAGAAAGTAATAATGGTAGGGGTGTCAATACGAAGGGATCTGCAGGTGTTATTTCCAACGGATCCAAGATTTTTATTCCAGAAAATACTGCAGCCTTTATCTTTAGTCAGTCTGGTATAGAGGAAATTATTACAGAACCAGGTGGATATGAATATCAAAATGGTGAGAGCAGTGTTTTTAACGGTGATGGATTGAAAAAGTCACTGTTTGACAATGTTGTTAATCGTGTTGGATTCGGTGGTCAAAGTGATCAGCAAAAACAGATTTGTTTTGTTAATTTGAGAGAAATTCGTGATATTAAATTTGGAACTCGTGGTCCAGTCATGTATAATGATTTGTTTTATGGGACAGATTTAGAAGTACGTGCTTTTGGAACATTTTCTATCCAAATTACAGATGCTAAGCAATTTATCAGAAATTTTCTTCCTGCCAATGTGACTTATTATACTTTCGACAGTGCTCAAGCTAGATCACAAATAGTGACAGAGTTTCTCCAATCTTTTATTGTTGCACTCAATTCTTTGTCAACAACTTATCGTATTTCACAATTGCCGTCACAAGCTTCAATTCTTGCAACCCAAGTATCGAATGATGGACAGTATGCAGGGACTTGGAAAGAACGTTTTGGATTTGAGATTGTAAAAGTTGCCATTGCTAATATTGAGTTCTCACCAGAATCTAAGGAATTGGTTAAACAATTTTCATCAAATAAGATGAATTTAAAGGCTTATGATGATGTATCGCAGAAAGCTTCTAATATTGCAGCACAACAAAAAATTGCATCAGGAGTGGAGCAACATGGTCTAGGTGATGGTGCAGGGATGATTTTTGGTATGAATATGGCACAAGGTTTAGATGAAAAAGCAATGAAACCAAGTTTATCATTAGATGAACAAATCGAAGCCCTTACAAAACTAAAATCTCTTTTAGATGCTGGGATACTATCTCAGGAAGAGTTTGATCGAAAGAAAAAAGAAATTATGGATTTATAAAATGAGACTCGAAAGTTCATAGTTAGTACGTATTCAAGGGACATTCTAGGTAAAACAACAATAGACTATCGTTCATAGATAGAATATCAAGTTGTAAAGGTAGAGTTGAATATTCGAGTTGTCTCTACAAAGACTATTAAAGTTCTTTAACAAATAAGTTGCCAAGGATTTTGATTTTGTGTTTTGGACTATTTATCTAAAAAATAAGGAGTTTTTGAAAACTTTTGAGGGGAATTTGAAACATACTTTAAAAGAGTATGCTATCATAGACTATAACTTACAGAAGTAAAAGGAGTTTGTATATGGCTGAACAAGACTTAGCTATGCAAGTATTACAACAAGTGGTAAAACTACCTGTTGTTAAGGTTGATCGTTCGAAATTTTTAGTGGATAAGTTTTCCAAAGAATTGGATCCACAGGACATTCCTACCTTATTAGAACAAGGCCCAACGTCTCTCTTATCTCAAGAAACCTTAGATAGAGTGGCTAATGCCTGCATTAGGGATAATGTTTTATTGGCGAGTGGAACCTCTGTTTTGGCAGGATTACCTGGAGGGATTGCTATGGCAATTACCATTCCAGCTGATGTGGCTCAATTTTATGCTTTTTCTTTAAAATTAGCTCAAGAACTAGGCTATATTTATGGTTATGAGGATCTTTGGGCTTCACGCGATGAGTTGAGTGAAGATGCTCAAAATACCCTTTTGCTTTATCTAGGCGTCATGTTGGGGGTAAATGGAACCGCTGCCTTGCTACGTGCTGGTGGTATAACAATTGCCAAACAGGTAATGAAAACAGTGCCTAATAAAGCTTTAACAAAGACGCTTTGGTACCCTATTTTGAAAAAAGTCTTAAGAATATTTGGTGTGAATCTGACCAAGGGAGGGCTGGCCAAAGGAATGGGGAAATTCATACCTATCTTGGGAGGTATCATTTCAGGTGGTTTAACCTTTGCAACTATGAAACCGATGGGGGAAAGCTTGCAGAAAGAATTATCCAAGCTAGTCAACTATAGTGAAGTTCAATATCAAGAAGATGTTGAAACAATCCGAAAAGAGGCTGAAATAATCGAGGGTGAGTGACATGAATCCTATCAAAGCTTTTGCTAAAATCTATGGTAATTATTTTTTGACCGTGCAAGGTGTAAAAGTAATGAAAACGATAAAGAAAGATGACAATGTCGTTGTCGGTCTGGGGAAACTTTTTATTGCAGACAAGTTAATGGATACGGCTCGGTGGCTCATCAAGCCAGAGGAGAGAGAATGAAATTTTTCTGGGCGATTCTTGCTATTCTTTTTATCAAACCGATTATTGGAATTGTAAAATTCTTTTGGATGATTATCTATTTTGCAGTCCAATTGCTGTTTTACAAGCTATTATTTAAACTATTGGATTGGCTCTTTAAACTTATTTAGGTCGTAATTCAAGTCGCAGATAACTAGCAGGAACTCCGCTGCTAGTTTTTTAATCTCTCTCCATATGGTATAATATAAGCAGAAAAATCATTTTAGAACATACAATGGAGGTCGTCATGGACAATATCATCGATGTGTCAATTCCTGTTGCAGAAGTGGTGGACAAGCATCCAGAAGTCTTGGAAATCCTAGTGGAGCTTGGATTTAAACCCCTTGCCAATCCCTTGATGCGCAATACAGTTGGTCGTAAAGTATCGCTCAAACAGGGTTCTAAGCTTGAAGGAACTCCTATGGACAAGATTGTCCGCACACTGGAAGCGAATGGCTACGAAGTGATTGGATTAGACTAATGGCAGATGAACGAATTCATGTCCTGCGGGATATTTTGTTAGAATTGCATAATGGCGCCTCTCCTGAGTCGGTTCAGGAGCGTTTTGATGCGACTTTTGCAGGTGTCTCAGCCATAGAGATTTCCCTCATGGAGCACGAGCTGATGAACTCAGACTCAGGTGTCACCTTTGAAGATGTCATGGAACTCTGTGATGTCCATGCCAATCTTTTTAAAAATGCAGTAAAGGGCGTCGAAGTAGAGGATACCGAACACCCTGGCCACCCAGTTCGGGTCTTTAAGGAAGAAAATCTGGCCCTCCGTGCGGCCTTGATTCGCATTCGGAGACTGTTAGATACCTATGAGTCTATGGAAGATGAAGAAATGCTTGCGGAGATGCGCAAGGGTTTGGTCCGTCAGATGGGACTTGTGGGGCAATTTGACATCCATTACCAACGTAAAGAAGAACTCTTCTTTCCTATCATGGAGCGCTATGGACACGATTCACCTCCAAAAGTTATGTGGGGAGTGGATGATCAGATCAGGGAACTTTTTCAAACAGCTTTAGCGACAGCCAAGTCACTACCAGAAGTGTCGATTAGCAGCGTAAAAGAAGCTTTTGAAGCCTTTGCGACAGAGTTTGAAAGTATGATTTTCAAGGAAGAGTCCATCCTTCTCATGATTCTCCTTGAGTCCTTTACTCAGGATGACTGGCTTCAGATTGCGGAAGAGAGCGACGCCTATGGCTATGCTATTATCCGTCTATCTGAGAAATGGGTGCCAGAACGTCAAAGTTTTGTTGAGGAAAAGAGTGCAGAGGAGCCCGTACAACTAGATACGACAGAAGGCCAAGTTCAGCAAGTTATCGATACGCCAGAAGGACAGTTTACCATTACCTTTACCCCTAAGGAAAAGGAAGCGGTGCTGGACCGCCATAGTCCACAGGCTTTTGGCAATGGCTATCTCTCAGTCGAGCAGGCCAATCTGATCCTCAATCACCTCCCCATGGAGATTACCTTTGTCAATAAAGACGATATTTTCCAGTATTACAATGACAATACGCCAGCTGATGAGATGATTTTCAAACGGACCCCGTCCCAAGTTGGGCGCAATGTTGAACTCTGCCATCCGCCTAAGTACTTGGACAAGGTCAAGACCATCATGAAGGGGCTTCGTGAGGGAAGCAAAGACAAGTATGAAATGTGGTTCAAGTCTGAGTCGCGAGGTAAGTTTGTCCACATCACCTACGCTGCAGTGCACGATGAAAACGGAGAATTCCAAGGTGTGTTGGAATACGTTCAGGATATCCAGCCCTACCGTGAGATTGATACGGACTATTTCCGTGGATTAGAATAAGGAGAAAAAATGAGTTACGAACAAGAATTTATGAAGGAATTTGAAGCCTGGGTCAATACCCAAATCATGATCAACGACATGGCGCACAAGGAAAGCCAAAAAGTCTACGAAGAAGACCAGGACGAGCGTGCCAAAGATGCCATGATTCGTTATGAAAGCCGCTTGGATGCTTATCAGTTCTTGCTGGGTAAATTTGAAAACTTCAAAGCAGGCAAGGGATTTCATGATTTGCCAGAAGGCTTGTTTGGTGAGCGAAATTATTAAACGAGATAGATTCTTGATTTTTTACTAAAATCTTGATAGAATATTTATATTAAATCCTTGTCAGAGCAGGGGTTTTTTATTGAAAGGATTTTATCATGTCAAAGAAACTCAATCGTAAAAAACAATTACGAAATAGCCTCCGTCGTGCAGGTGCTTTTTCAAGTACTGTGACTAAGGTTGTAGAAGAGACAAAAAAAGTCGTAAAACGTGCAGAGCAGTCAGCAAGCCAAGCTGGTAAGGCTGTTTCTAAAAAAGTTGAACAAGCAGTAGAAGCTACCAAAGAGCAAGCTCAAAAAGTAGCCAATTCTGTAGAAGATTTTGCAGCAAACTTGGGTGGACTTCCACTTGATCGTGCTAAGACTTTCTATGATGAAGGAATCAAGTCTGCCTCAGATTTCAAAAATTGGACTGAAAAAGAACTCCTTGCCTTGAAAGGAATCGGCCCAGCTACCATCAAGAAATTGAAAGAAAACGGCATCAAGTTCAAGTAATCTTTCTTGTGCCTTGCATTTCCGTCAAAATCTTGCTACAATAGAGCCATTAGAGGTGTTTTGAATCCCACATTTTACAGAAAGTGGCGGTGCTGAGAAGTCCATAAATGTGTCAAAACTGGTTGCTAATGGATGAAAATTTGAAATAAAAGTGTCTTTTTGTTTTAAAGACGAGAGTTGCGGGCAACTGCCCGAATTTGGGTGGTACCGCGGATAAGCATATTCGTCCCTGTCATGTAGATGGCGGGGATTTTCTTTTGCGTCTTAGTAAAAGGAGGTTGTTATGAAGCAATCTTTTAAAACAAGTAAACTCTATTATGGTTTTCCTATCTTCATTTTGGGGTATCAGGATCAGAATTTTGGACACAATATTACGACCTGTAGCTCCTCTTATAGCTTGGGAGATTGGCTAGTCATTGGTGTCGGAGCTGAGGAAAATGCGGCTGAGCAAATCAAGCATTATCAACAGTTCACTGTGAATATCCCTGATGAAAATCTCATGCTCGAGATGGAGCAGGCTGGTTTTATCAGTCATCGGGAGAAACTGAAACACCTGGGACTAGACTACGAGATTTCTGAACGAACTCAGGCACCGATTTTAGAGGTTTGTCCAGTCGTATTGGACTGTCAGGTAGATCGGATTATCGAGGAAGATGGAATCTGTCACATCTTTGCCAAGATTATCGAACGACTTGCTGCTCCAGAACTTTTGGATGATAAGGGACATTTTAAAAATGACCATTTTTCGCCGACTTACTTTATGGGGGACGGTCACCAGCGCGTTTATCGCTATTTAGATAACCGTGTTGACCCTATGGGGAGCTTCATCAAGAAAGCGAGGATGAAGGATGTCAAGAGCTGAATTACCAGAACGATTAGAAACCGAACGACTCGTCCTACGAGTTCGTACAGTGGCAGATGCTGAGGATATCCATACCTACGCTAGTCTCCCAGAGGTCGCCTATCCAGCAGGCTTTCCTCCAGTCAAGACCTTGGAAGATGAGGTTTACTATCTAGAGCATATTCTTCCCGAACGCAATCAAAAGGAAAATCTCCCATCTGGCTATGGGATTGTCGTCAAAGGAACCGATAAAGTCATTGGTTCTGTTGATTTCAACCATCGCCATGCGGATGATGTGCTAGAGCTTGGCTATACCTTGCATCCAGACTATTGGGGTCGAGACTATGTACCAGAAGCAGCGTTTGCCTTGATTGACTTAGCCTTTAAAGATTTAGGTCTTCACAAGATTGAACTGACTTGTTTTGGTTATAATGTCCAAAGTCAACGAGTCGCAGAAAAACTTGGATTTACCCTCGAAGCTCGAATCCGAGACCGTAAAGATGTTCAAGGAAACCGCTGTGACAGTTTGATATATGGCTTGCTGAGGAGTGAGTGGGAGGTAATTTGATGCATCTTTTCATCATTGGTGCTCCGGCCTCAGGAAAAATGACGATTGGTCAAGAACTATCTCGACTGACGGATTCTACCCTCTTTTATAACCATCAAGCCATCGATTTTGCACTAGAAATCTATCAGGACTATACCGAGGAGATGTGGGAATTTGTTCGTGGAATGACCTTTTCTTTCCTTGGAGCAAGTGCAAGAAATCAGCGATCAGTAATTTTAACAGACGTAATTGATTTTTCAAATCAGTACCAGCTGCTGTATTTGAAGCAAATTCAGGATTTGTTGGATGACTATCATCAAGAGATTCTGTTTGTGGAGTTGGAAACAAGTCTTGAGGAGCGCTTATATCGAAATCGAACGGAGAATCGATTAAAGCACAAACCCTTAAAACGACATATTGAGGTATCTGAAAGAGAAATTTTAGAGACCGCTGAAACACTTCAATTAAATTCCCAACATCAACCGAATGAGTTGCACCACTACCTTAAAATAAATAATACGAATTTGTCTGCAGAAGAAGCTGCTAAGCAAATTCAAAATAAAATGAACAAAATAGAGAAAGGACAAACACATGTCTAAAGAACTTTCACCTAAATACAATCCAGTCGAGGTTGAGGCTGGTCGTTACCAAAAATGGCTTGATGCTGATGTTTTCAAGCCTTCAGGCGATCAAAAGGCCAAGCCTTATTCAATCGTTATTCCACCACCAAACGTAACTGGTAAGCTTCACCTTGGTCACGCTTGGGATACGACTTTGCAGGATATTATCATCCGTCAAAAACGCATGCAAGGTTTTGATACACTTTGGCTTCCAGGGATGGACCACGCTGGGATTGCCACTCAAGCTAAGGTTGAGGAGCGCTTGCGTGGAGAGGGCATTACGCGTTACGACCTCGGTCGAGAAAAATTCCTCGAGAAAGTCTGGGAATGGAAAGACGAATATGCCACTACCATCAAGGAACAATGGGGCAAGATGGGGCTCTCTGTAGACTACTCTCGCGAGCGTTTCACCCTTGACGAAGGTTTGTCAAAAGCCGTTCGCAAGGTCTTTGTGGATCTTTACAAGAAAGGCTGGATCTATCGTGGTGAGTTTATCATCAACTGGGACCCAGCAGCTCGTACAGCCCTTTCTGATATCGAAGTTATCCACAAGGATGTGGAAGGTGCCTTCTACCACATGAACTACATGCTGGAAGACGGTTCACGCGCCCTTGAAGTTGCCACAACTCGTCCTGAGACTATGTTTGGGGACGTTGCCGTTGCGGTCAATCCGGAAGACCCACGCTACAAAGACTTGATTGGTAAAAACGTCATCCTTCCAATCGCTAATAAACTCATCCCAATCGTTGGAGATGAGCACGCAGACCCTGAGTTTGGTACAGGTGTCGTGAAAATCACACCTGCTCACGATCCAAACGACTTCTTGGTTGGTCAACGCCACAACTTGCCACAAGTCAATGTTATGAACGATGACGGAACTATGAATGACTTGGCCTTTGAATTTGAAGGTATGGACCGTTTCGAAGCTCGTAAGGCAGTCGTTGCTAAGTTGGAAGAAATCGGTGCTCTTGTCAAAATCGAAAAACGTGTTCACAGTGTTGGCCACTCAGAACGTACAGGTGTTGTGGTTGAACCACGCTTGTCTACGCAATGGTTCGTCAAGATGGACCAATTGGCTAAGAACGCCATTGCCAACCAAGACACAGAGGACAAGGTCGAATTTTACCCACCTCGTTTCAATGATACCTTCCTCCAATGGATGGAAAATGTCCACGACTGGGTAATCTCTCGTCAGCTCTGGTGGGGTCACCAAATCCCTGCTTGGTACAATGCTGAGGGTGAAATGTACGTCGGCGAAGAAGCTCCAGAAGGTGACGGATGGACTCAGGACGAAGATGTTTTGGATACTTGGTTCAGTTCTGCCCTTTGGCCATTCTCAACTATGGGCTGGCCTGATGTGGACTCAGAAGACTTCAAACGTTACTTCCCAACTTCAACATTGGTAACAGGTTACGATATCATCTTCTTCTGGGTATCTCGTATGATCTTTCAATCATTGGAATTCACTGGTCGTCAGCCATTCCAAAACGTTCTGATCCACGGTCTTATCCGTGACGAGCAAGGACGCAAGATGTCTAAATCTCTTGGCAATGGGATTGACCCAATGGATGTTATTGAGAAATACGGTGCAGATGCCCTTCGTTGGTTCCTTTCAAACGGTTCTGCACCAGGTCAAGACGTGCGCTTCTCTTATGAGAAAATGGATGCTTCATGGAACTTCATCAACAAGATCTGGAACATCTCTCGCTACATCCTCATGAACAATGAAGGTTTGACCCTTGAGCAAGCAACTGCCAATGTCGAAAAAGTTGTTAACAAGGAAGCTGGAAATGTCACTGACCGCTGGATTCTCCACAACCTCAATGAAACTATCGGAAAAGCAACTGCCAACTTTGATAAGTTTGAATTTGGTGTGGCTGGACACATCCTTTATAACTTCATCTGGGATGAATTTGCGGACTGGTACGTTGAGTTGACCAAAGAAGTCCTTTATAGCGATAATGAAGAAGAGAAAGTCATCACACGTTCTGTCCTCCTTTACACTTTGGACAAGATCCTTCGTCTCCTTCACCCAATCATGCCATTCGTGACAGAGGAAATCTTTGGACAAATCTCAGAAGGCTCTATCGTGACAGCAGAATACCCAACTGTCAATCCAGCCTTTGAAGACCTTGCTGCTCACACAGGTGTAGAAAGCCTCAAAGACTTGATCCGTGCCGTTCGGAATGCGCGTGCAGAAGTAAACGTAGCGCCAAGCAAGCCTATTACAATTCTTGTCAAGACAAGCGATAGCGACTTGGAAACCTTCTTTAACAGCAATGTCAACTACATCAAACGCTTCACAAATCCAGAACACTTGGAAATCGCATCAAACATCCCTGCACCTGAACTCGCAATGTCAAGCGTCATCACAGGAGCAGAAATCTACTTGCCACTGGCAGACCTCCTCAATGTCGAAGAAGAACTAGCTCGTCTCGACAAGGAACTGGCTAAATGGCAAAAAGAACTGGATATGGTTGGTAAGAAGCTCTCTAACGAACGCTTCGTAGCCAATGCCAAACCAGAAGTTGTCCAAAAAGAACGCGACAAACAAGCCGACTACCAAGCTAAATACGACGCGACGGTTGCACGTATTGATGAGATGAAGAAACTCGTTAAATAAACACAGAAACACGGTGATGAGCCGTGTTTTTTGGTATAATGGTAGAGTTAAGAAAAGTTAGAAAGAGATTTTTTATGACTGCTCTGCATAAGAACACAAATGCAACTTCCTCTGCATTTGGATGGGATTTTCAATATAATCTTGCGTTATACCTAGTTATGGATCAAGAATTAACTCAAGTTGAAAAGTTTAAAGTTGAAGGTCAAACAGAGGATATTGAGATATACTTTCGTAACAAGGAGCCAATTTATATACAGGCCAAAGCTCAGGAAAATCCATACTCAAGTCATACAACAACTCAACATTTGAATAATGCGATTAATTCTTTAGTCAATGCAGTATATAATGTTAACGAGAAATATAGTGAAGTCATTTACGGAAATAATATTGAAGTTCCCATAAGAGCAAATAAGTACCCAGATTTATTTAAAGGATCTAGGGTGAACTTGAAGTATAATGAACTTCCTGATACTCATAAGAAAAAAATTGATTTAATATTTGACAAAACAACTGTTGCAATTGATTTTGAGAAGCTAAAACAAAATATTCGTATCCTAAAAATTACTTTTCATGGGAGTGATGACGAAACACGTTATCGACTTATTAGTGAAAAAGTAATTAATCGTTTAAATGAAATTGGTCTCCAAAGATATAAAGCTGTTAAAATTTTTTCTCATTTACAGAATGAATTTAAGAACAATGCTTCTCAAAGAATTGATTTATCAATTGAAAAATTAGGCTGGTTAATTATACTTTATAGTATTAATGCTGAGGAGAATACAGTTTATGAGGTATTTGATATTCCTCAGATTAATGAAATTAGTCTGAAAACAGACTTTTCTGAATTGATTTTGAATAAATCACTAGATTTTGAATTTGTTACTTCCGTTATAACTGATTTTAACAAATTTTCTTTGACTAGTTCTACTCGGAGAGATACCGCTAAGAATTTCATCAATGAGAATTATGGTAAATATAGAGAAGATATTCTAAACGTACATAGCGGAATATGTGGCAGTCTTTTAGATGATTTAACAAAAGTGATATTATTTCAAATTTTATCTTCACACTCTGATATAAAGAGTGTTAGAACAGGGCTGAATATATGAATTTTAAGTCACTAGAGATTATAAATGGATATGAGAAAAAATTATTTGAATTTGGTAAGAAGACAGAAATTTATAGTGATGTCAATAGTGTAGGTAAGTCAACTTTGTTGAGATTATTATTTTATGCAATGGGATATTCTATACCATCTACAAAAAAAATTAGATTTTCAAAGTTACAAACAAAATTAATCATTGAGACAGATCAATTAGTAACCTTGCAACGAAAAAATAATAACATAACAATAGAAATCGGAGGAGAAACAGAGTATTTAGAGTTACCAAGGGATTTATACTATGTTTTAGGGAAGATTTTTAAAATATGTAATATAAACGTTTTAGAAAGCCTTTTAGGTTGTATATATCTGGATCAAGATAAAGGATGGACTCTACTAAATAGAGGAACGGTTATAGGTGGTATAAAATTTAAAGTTGAAACCTTAATTGAAGGGATTTCTGAAAAAGATATATCACATTTAAGAGTTGAAGCAAATAAAATTGCTCTAGAGTTAAATAAATTAAATGAATTGCAGAAAATTATTTTATTTCAGAGTGAAAACTTTGATTTAATGGATAAAAGTAATTTTCATATCAATAAGATATCGGATTTAGAAAACAAACTTTTAATAACTAGAAATAACAAAAATGAGTTATTAAGAAAACAGTCTATTTTGAAAAATATTTTGGCTAAAAATGAAGATTATCTTAAGTATGTTGAAAGCTTGGGATTAAGTGTTCGTTGTCCAGATGGAAGTATAGTAGAATTAACTCGAGACAATATCTCAGGTTTTGAGGAAACGCAGACGGTAATTGAACTGCGAGTATTTCATTTAGGTCAAGAACTAGAAAAATTACAAAAAAAAGAAATTGAGTTAGAGCAAGAGATCAATAATTCTCAGTACCTTGTAAAAGTTGAAAATCCCATTGAGCTTTTTGAACAACGATTGCAGCTTATTACAGCACCAAAAGAAGTTGTTTCTTCAGAAATTAAAAGACTTAAGGAATACAAAAAAGAAATTGAGGATAAAATAAAGTTTTCGTTACGCGATGATACTAACCAACAAATTTTTGATAATATTTTAAAATTTGCAAGAAAATTAAATGTTGTAGACTATTTAAATTCAGATAAAAATTTTGTATTCACATCAGATTTAAAGTCATTGAGCGGTTCGATATTACATAAAATTGTATTTTGCTATAAAATGGCATACATAATTGAAATTCAAAAATATATTGGACTAACTCTTCCAATTGTTTTAGATTCTCCAAGTGGTAGAGAAGTAGATCAAAAAAATATAGAAGATATGTTTGATATTTTAAACGATGAATTTAGAGATAATCAAATTATTATTGCTTCAATTTTTAAGTATAGTAGATTTGATGTAGATACACTAATAGAATTACAAAGAAATTTACTTGAATAATAGATTTTTAGAAAGCAGGTAACTACATGACAAATTCTGTAAGTTCGCACCGACCTGAGAAGTACAACATTGCAGCCTTCTTCTCAGGTGTTGGGGGAATTGAGTTGGGATTTGAACAAACCAACGAGTTCAGAGTGGTGTATGCCAATGAATTTGATAAGTATGCACGTCAGACTTATCACTTAAACCATCCAGATACCTTTTTGGATGGTCGTGATATTCACGATGTTCAGCCAGAGGACATTCCGGCTGAGCGCGTGGATGTGATTATGGGAGGTTTCCCTTGTCAGGCCTTTAGTATTGCGGGTTACCGTAAGGGCTTTGATGATGATCGAGGCGATCTTTTCTTTGAGTTGCTTCGCATGATTGAGGGATGCAAACCTCGTGCTATTTTCATCGAAAACGTCAAGAATATGGTCGGTCATGACCATGGCAATACCTTTAAGGTTATTCGTGAAGCCTTGACCGAGAACAACTACTTTATCAAGTGGAAGGTTCTCAACGGAAAAGACTATGGAAATATCCCACAAAACCGTGAGCGGATCTACATTGTCGGCTTTTATACTAAGGAAGCTTATGACTTGTTTGAATTCCCAGAGGAAATCAAGCTGACGACTTCTCTTCAGGATGTGATTAACTTTGGTGATAAGCTAGATGAGGTCTACTACTACCGTGAAGGCAAGCAGAATTTCTACGACCAGTTGAAATTTGAAGTCACCAGTCAAGATACGGTTTACCAATGGCGTCGCCAGTATGTTCGTGAAAATAAGAATGGCGTTGTCCCAACCCTGACAGCCAATATGGGGACAGGTGGACATAATGTTCCATTGATTCTGACAGACAGTGGGGAGATTCGTAAGCTAACTCCGAAAGAAACTTTTAACGTTCAAGGTTATCCTAAATCCTTTAAAATCCCAGAAGAGGTTTCGAATGGTCAGTTATACAAGCAAGCTGGAAACAGTGTTGTTGTGCCCGTGATTAAACGTATCGCGGAAAATATTGCCAAGGCTTTAAATGAAAGTCAGGGGCAATCTCAACTTGAACGCTCAGGAAAAATTGCCATTATCTACACCAAGATGAATGGACAATTTGAAGGGCAGTCCTATGTTAAGGACTTTGTAGATAGCTATGATCAAGCTCTTGAAAAAATCAAGTCTTATAACGATGGTTTAGCCCTTCTGTCTGGTGAAGATTATTTAAAATTGGTTAAAAAACGAGGAAATCTCGAATTTTACAGTATTAATTGACGAATATATAAGAGGGTTAGTGAAAAACTAATCTTCTTTTGATATACTGAAAATAGAAAAGAGGGTGCTTATGTGGGAACATCTAAAGCCTGAACAAAAAGATAAATACAAAACCTTAATTACTAACTTCGCTAGCTTGAGCCAAGCTTTCTCTCAAAAGGCAGAATCTGAAGATGAGGGACAAACAGAGAATTATGTTGCTCCGATTGTCAACTCCAAATTTCAGGAGACTGTTTTTCAAAAAGCCTTTAATGCCGTTGGAGAAGATATCGCCAACACCTCCTATGATGCCTCTGTCGTTGTAGATGAAAATCACAAATACCTAGTGGGTATCAAGTCTTTTGGAATTAATTCTGGAGACCAAAAAATCGCTCAGTTTAAGAAGGATTCTCAAGATTGGACGGACTTGTTGGGTGATATCAAATTCCATGCAGATATTTCAGCAGATAAAGAAACAGCAGACAAGAAAAACTATCAACGCTATGAAGAGTTGGCACGAAAAATTGCGACTTTGAGAAATCAGAGAATCGAATCTTCTAAGGCACAAATCAAGGGATTTAGTTCGGACTCGGTCAATGTTGAAGCTGTTTATCACGTTCTTATGCCGACACCGAAGGGAGAGAATCCTAAGATTTTTGTTGGGGAGACGACTTATT
Organism: Streptococcus mitis; assembly: GCF_946188375.1. Lineage (GTDB taxonomy): Bacteria > Bacillota > Bacilli > Lactobacillales > Streptococcaceae > Streptococcus > Streptococcus mitis_CX. Next base: position 32,980 of record NZ_CAMHUS010000005.1, on the reverse strand, counting down.
TGCCAGTCGATATTGATAATCTGGTCATTGAAGGATCAACTACTAAAAACAATCCAACCAATTTTCGATTTACGGATGGACAACATCATTACAAGTATACAGCAGCTGACAGCCAGCTCCACATGACTTTTAATAATAAGGACATTGTAGTAGATACTTGGGACGTCCATTATATTGAAGATCCTTTTTCGCTCTTTGAAAACCTTCATTTACTGACAGCTGAAAAGGATAAAACCGATGTCCTAGAAACGGTATCTTGGGTTATCACAGACAAACATGGAAATGTGGAAGAAAACTCTGGTTTCAATGCCTTTAACGGAGGATCAAAACTAGCTAAGAAAGATCGTCTGCCACGGATTCTAAAGATTCAGGAAAAATTCAAAGACAGTTTGGCTCCAGAAGAACTAGCCTTTGTGACTTTTTCCTTAGAAGAAATCCTCTTGAAAAAGTGGACTGGCAAGGAAGAAAAAGTTCAGATGAAGGCGATTCGTGAGGATTTGATTCACTTTGTCCACAATACTGGCAATAAAAAACTCATCAAAGAGATTGAACAGCTGGTTTATCGTCCAGTTAGTGAAGTCTACATTCCTCTGCCAGACTCTAAGAACTTCCATGATGAAAGACCGGATTTCTTTGGTTCTGGATTTGGGACTTTTGAACCTGGAACTAAGAAATTGGCTTTATCTAAAGAAGAAAGAACTTTTAAACTACGCTTTTTATCTTCTGGGGATGTTATTAACGCCTATATAAATCAAGAAGCTGGAAAGGCAATTCAGTCAACTGATAAGCAAGAAATCCTTGGGAATTGGATCTTGCGTGGTGTTTTCCAGTTGAAAGAACGAGAAGTCTTGACAGGCCAACGACTCAATGAACTGGAAATCAACGGTATTCGTTTAACCAAGTTTAAAAATGGGGAAATCGGGATTGAATTTATCTGGATTGATATTGAAAATCCACCAAGCGACACCATCGGCTGGGTAGTAAAGAAATAAAAAGTCCTGTCACTTTCTCCCATTTAACCTTTGACTATTCTGCAAAATTATCGTAAAATAAAGAGTAAATGATAAAATGAGGTCAGAGTCTGTTCGCTCTGGCGATAGTAGTATAAATGAGGAGAAACGCTTTGGAATTAGAAGTATTTGCTGGGCAAGAAAAAAGTGAACTATCTATGATTGAGGTAGCGCGTGCTATCTTGGAACTTCGTGGTCGCGATCATGAGATGCATTTTAGCGATCTTGTAAACGAAATTCAAAACTACCTTGGAACATCAAACAGCGATATCCGTGAAGCCTTGCCTTTGTTTTACACAGAGTTGAACTTTGACGGTAGCTTCATCTCTCTTGGGGACAACAAATGGGGTCTTCGTTCATGGTATGGTGTGGACGAAATCGATGAAGAAATCATCGCTCTTGAAGAAAATGACGACGATGAAGTAGCACCAAAAGCTAAGAAAAAACGTGTCAATGCCTTCATGGATGGCGATTCAGATGCTATTGACTACAATGCAGATGATCCAGAAGATGAAGATGCATACGAAGCAGATCCTGCTCTTTCATACGATGATGAAAATCCAGATGATGAGAAAAATGAAGTGGAAGCTTACGACGCAGAAATCAACGAAATCGCCCCTGATGACTTGGGTGAGGACGTGGATCTCAACGAAGAAGACGATGAGTTTTCAGATGATGATTCTGAAAACATCGAGGAATAAAAGTTAGCTATTGACAATTATCCTATTTTTAGGTATCATATTGTTCGGGCACCTCTTTTAGAGGTCGGGGCTCCCTAGTTCTTAGGGAGCTATTTTTGTTTTTTCAAGAAGTTATCTTCTTGTATTTTGGTTGTGAATCTGGTGCAGTTGTCCCAGATTATTCTTATTAGTAGGGTCTTGTTTTCTATGTCCCCTCGTAGTTGACAAGACCTTGAGCATTTTAGAAAGAGGAATCTATGTCTACGAAATATATTTTTGTAACTGGTGGTGTGGTATCGTCTATTGGGAAAGGGATTGTGGCAGCGAGTCTGGGCCGTCTCTTGAAAAATCGTGGTCTCAAAGTAACTATTCAAAAATTTGATCCTTATATCAATATCGATCCGGGAACTATGAGTCCTTACCAGCACGGGGAAGTTTTTGTGACAGATGACGGAGCTGAGACAGATTTGGACTTGGGTCACTATGAACGTTTCATCGATATCAATCTTAACAAATATTCCAACGTGACAACTGGTAAAATTTACAGTGAAGTTCTTCGTAAGGAACGTCGTGGAGAATACCTTGGGGCAACTGTTCAAGTCATTCCTCATATTACAGATGCTTTGAAAGAAAAAATCAAGCGTGCCGCTCTAACGACTGATTCTGATGTCATTATCACAGAGGTTGGTGGAACTGTTGGGGATATTGAGTCCTTGCCATTCTTAGAGGCCCTTCGTCAGATGAAGGCAGATGTGGGGGCGGACAATGTCATGTACATCCATACAACCCTGCTTCCATACCTCAAGGCAGCTGGTGAAATGAAGACCAAACCAACTCAACACTCTGTAAAAGAATTGCGTGGATTGGGAATCCAGCCAAATATGTTGGTTATTCGTACAGAAGAGACAGCTGGTCAAGGAATTAAAAACAAACTGGCCCAGTTCTGTGATGTAGCACCAGAAGCCGTTATCGAATCGTTGGATGTCGAACATCTTTACCAAATTCCACTGAACTTGCAGGCACAAGGTATGGACCAAATTGTTTGTGACCACTTGAAACTAGACGCACCTGTAGCGGATATGACAGAGTGGTCAACTATGGTGGACAAGGTCATGAACCTCAAGAAACAAGTTAAAATTTCCCTTGTCGGTAAGTATGTGGAGTTGCGAGATGCCTACATCTCAGTGGTCGAAGCCTTGAAACACTCTGGTTATGCCAACGACGCAGAAGTGAAAATCAATTGGATCAATGCCAATGATGTGACAGCAGAGAATGTGGCAGAGCTCTTGTCTGATGCGGACGGAATCATCGTACCAGGAGGTTTTGGTCAACGTGGTACGGAAGGTAAAATCCAAGCCATCCGCTATGCGCGTGAAAATGATGTTCCAATGTTGGGTGTCTGCTTGGGCATGCAGTTGACTTGTATCGAGTTTGCTCGTCACGTTTTAGGACTTGAAGGTGCTAATTCAGCAGAGCTTGCACCAGAAACAAAATACCCTATCATTGATATCATGCGTGATCAGATTGATGTTGAGGATATGGGGGGAACCCTTCGCTTGGGACTTTATCCATCTAAGTTGAAGCGTGGCTCTAAGGCAGCGGCTGCTTATCACAATCAAGAAGTGGTGCAACGCCGTCACCGTCACCGTTATGAGTTTAACAACGCCTTCCGTGAGCAGTTTGAGGCAGCAGGCTTTGTCTTCTCAGGTGTTTCTCCAGACAATCGTTTGGTCGAAATTGTGGAAATTCCTGAAAATAAATTCTTTGTAGCGTGTCAGTATCACCCTGAACTGTCAAGCCGTCCAAATCGTCCAGAAGAACTCTACACTGCCTTTGTCACTGCAGCAGTTGAGAACAGTAATTAGCCAAATCAGAACCTTTGAGAAGAATCTCAGAGGTTTTTTGCTTGCATATTTAGGATAATATTTGCAATTTAAAAACATAGTGATATAATTAACATAAAAAATCCTAAGGAGGATCTACGATGAAAAAAATCACATTATTTGGTTTGTCTCTAGCTGGTCTAGCTTTACTGGCTTTTCCACATTCAGGTCAGGCATTTGAGCTTAAAGAAGAATGGGTTGTTAAGTGTGGAGTACAGTATCAAGATGGCAAGATTCTTCGGTTTAACAATGGTCATGAAGTGGATATTAAAGTCCTGGATTTACCAAAAACTGAGAAAATCGAGTGGACGATTAGTCTCGATGGTCAAGATCAGACTGTCAATTTCCTAGGTCAAGAAAAGGACAAGTCTATGATTGGTGTCGAGGGACGTTACCTGAATTTCTATGTTCCCTATGGCTATAGAGGAAATATCAAGGTAGAAGCTAAGAGCGGAAACGAAGTGAAGACCTGGTCAACGAAAGTTGTGGATGATATTCATAATGATAGTGGAAAGAGAGGCTACTATCATATTAAAGAATCAAATGATCAATACACCTACCTTGATACAAAATGGGACTATCAAACCAAGACTTACACTGCTACCTTACCAGAGACTGTCAATGGTCAAAAAGTATATGCTTGGGCAGACTATGACAATAGTGAGTTGAAACTTGAAAAACTAAAATCTATCGGTCACAAATATGATGGAGGATCTTTCAAAGAACTTTATCCGATTGTAAAAGCAGAAAGTTGGCTAAAATCAAACCAAAACTGGTACTATCAAAAACAAGGTCAATTAGTACAGAAGGATTGGGTTTATGACAAAGGAGCTTGGTACTTTATGAATGATAAAGGAGTCATGTTCAGTCAAACTTGGCTCTATCAAGGTGGTAACTGGTATGCCTTTAAATCATCAGGAGCTATGATTGCGAGTGACTGGCTTTACGACCAAGGCAAGTGGTACTATTTATCAGCTTCAGGAGCCATGAAAGCAAGCACTTGGGTTTATGACAAGGGAGAATGGTATTATGTAAGTTCTTCTGGTGCCATGCGAGCGAATGATTGGGTCAAAGATAATGGCAAGTGGTATTATCTAGCTTCATCAGGTAAGATGCTTCGCAATACCTACACGCCTGATGGTTACTACGTTGGGAACTCAGGTGCCTGGCAATAAGAATAATACTCTTCGAAAATCTCTTCAAACCACGTCAGCTTCATCCACAACCTCAAAACAGTGTTTTGAGCTGACTTCGTCAGTTCTATCTACAACCTCAAAGCAGTGCTTTGAGCAACCTGCGGCTAGCCTCCTAGTTTGCTATTTGCTTTTCATTGAGTATAAGAAGTCCTTTTCCTTAAAGGAAGAGGCTTTTTACTTGCTTTTCTGCTGCTTCCTCATTTGTCCTAAAGCCTTTTTTGTGTTAAAATGAATGGTATGAAAGCTAAAAAAATGTGGATGGCAGGTCTGGCTCTGCTTGGTATTGGGAGCCTTGCCCTTGCTACGAAAAAAGTTGCAGATGACCATAAGCTCAGGAAGACTCAGGAAGAGTTGACAGCGATTGTACGAGACCATTTTTCAGACATGGGGGAAATTGCGATCCTCTATGTTCAAGTCTATAAAAGCAGTCTAGAGAGCTTGGTTGGTGGCGTCATTTTTGAGGATGGCCGTCATTATACCTTTGTCTATGAAAATGAAGACCTAGTCTATGAGGAGGAAGTTTTATGATACAACCAGCAAGTTTAGAAGAATTAGCATCCTTAGTAGAAAAAGATGGCAAGAAGGTCTTTCTTTTTGTAGCAGACTGGTGTGGTGATTGTCGTTATATCTATCCTGCCTTGCCAGAAATTGAGGAGACCAATCCAGAGTTCACCTTTATTCGAGTGGATCGAGACCAGTACATGGATCTAGCTAAACTCTGGGATGTTTACGGAATCCCTAGCCTTGTTGTTCTAGAAAAGGACAAGGAAATCGGCCGTTTTGTCAATCGCGACCGTAAAAGCAAGCAACAAATTAATGACTTTTTAGCAGGACTGAAATAGGAGAAAAGAAAACAATGATTTTTACATATAACAAAGAACATGTCGGTGATGTCCTTATGGTCATCGCGAAAAATAGCGGAGATTCCAAACTAGATGTGGAGCGTAAAGGCAAGGTAGCCCGTGTTTTTCTCAAAGATAATGGGGAAACAGTGGCTTGGAATATTTTTGAAGTTTCAAGTTTATTTGAAATTGCAGAGCGCGGTCAAGTCTTTTTATCAGATGAACAGGTCGCTCGTTTGAACCAAGAATTACAGGCGGAAGATTTTACAGAAGAAATTGTCAATGACAAGGAACCTAAGTTTGTTGTTGGTGAAATTGTCGAGATGGTAGCCCATCCTGATAGTGACCACCTCAACATCTGCCAAGTTGCAGTTGCAAGTGACAAGACAGTGCAAATTGTTGCCGGAGCACCTAATGCGCGTGTCGGTCTGAAAACCATTGTAGCTCTTCCAGGGGCTATGATGCCCAAAGGCAATCTTATTTTCCCAGGCGAACTTCGTGGTGAAAAAAGTTTTGGCATGATGTGCAGTCCTCGTGAATTGCAGCTGCCAAATGCTCCGCAAAAACGTGGTATTATTGAATTATCAGAAGACCAAGTTGTCGGAACTCCATTTGATCCAGCTAAGCACTGGACTCTTTAGGAAGTTGTCAGTATCTGAATCACCAGATAGAAGGAAATAAGATGGCAAAAAATGTTGTGATTACAGGAGCGACATCAGGTATTGGTGAAGCAATTGCGCGTGCTTATCTGGAGCAGGGTGAGAATGTCGTTCTAACTGGACGACGGACAGACAGGTTAGAAACCCTTAAGTCGGAGTTTGCAGAAACTTTTCCAAATCAAACCGTCTGGACCTTTCCACTGGATGTGACGGATATGGCTATGGTAAAGACTGTTTGCTCTGACATTCTAGAAACGATAGGGCGGATTGATATCTTAGTCAACAACGCCGGACTGGCTCTAGGTTTAGCACCCTATCAGGACTATGAAGAGTTGGATATGTTGACCATGTTGGATACCAATGTCAAAGGTTTGATGGCAGTTACTCGCTGTTTTTTGCCAGCAATGGTAAAAGCAAATCAAGGACATATCATTAATATGGGCTCAACCGCAGGAATTTATGCCTATGCAGGTGCAGCAGTTTATTCAGCTACCAAGGCAGCAGTTAAGACCTTTTCAGATGGACTGCGAATTGATACCATCGCAACGGATATCAAGGTGACGACTATTCAACCGGGAATTGTCGAAACAGATTTTTCGACGGTACGTTTTCACGGTGATAAAGAACGAGCTGCGTCTGTTTACCAAGGAATAGAAGCTTTGCAAGCTCAGGATATCGCAGACACAGTAGTCTATGTGACCAGTCAACCTCGTCGTGTGCAGATTACAGATATGACCATCATGGCCAATCAACAAGCGACAGGTTTCATGGTTCATAAAAAGTAAAAAATTTTCTCGAAAAGTTACAAATTTCTGTAACTTTTTTGATTTCCTACGAATAGATAAGTAGGAGGAAGAAAATATGTATAATAAAGTTATCTTGATTGGACGTTTAACGTCTACACCAGAATTGCACAAAACCAACAATGACAAGTCAGTAGCGCGTGCAACCATTGCTGTGAATCGTCGTTACAAAGACCAAAATGGGGAGCGCGAAGCTGACTTTGTCAATATGGTTCTATGGGGCAGACTAGCAGAAAGCTTGGCCAGCTACGCAACTAAAGGAAGTCTCATTTCAGTGGATGGAGAACTTCGTACCCGTCGTTTTGAGAAAAATGGCCAGATGAACTATGTGACTGAAGTACTTGTCACAGGATTCCAACTTCTGGAAAGTCGTGCCCAACGTGCCATGCGTGAAAATAATGCAGGCCAAGATTTGGCGGATTTGGTCCTGGAAGAGGAAGAATTACCATTTTAAACATTGAAAAGTCTGAGTTGTTCTCAGGCTTTTTTATAATGTCTAAATGTGTTACAATGAACTAGTTGAAACTTTTTGGAGGTTGGAATGAGTAGAGAATATACAAGAACAATCGTCAAAATTATATTTTGTACAGTAGTCGTATTTGTTTTTGCGATTTATACTCATGTGAGTCAGACAGATCCTATTCCGGGACAAATAAAAGTTGGAGCGACTTATATGACGATGAATAGTGAATTTTATAGACATTTACATAATGAGATTCAACGCTATTCTGATTCAGAAGGTCAGATATTGTATACTCGGGACGCAGAGATGAGTGAAGAGAAACAGAGTAAACAAATTGATGAGTTTATAGAGAAGCGAGTGAATGTTATTGTTATTAATCCGGTTAAGAGTGATAGCGAGCAAATTGTAGAAGCGTTAAGTAGGGCAAAGAATTTTGGAATTAGAGTTATAGCAGTAGATAGTCAGTTGAATAATATAAAAGTTGATACGAGTATAGTTTCTGATAATTACCATGCTGGGATATTAATTGCCAAGGATTTGATGAAACGTACCTCAAATGCTCATATTCTTTTGTTAACGCACAAAGATGCTTTATCAGCCAATCAGAGAATAACTGGTTTTTTGGATACAATAAAATCAGAAGAACATTATCAAATTATCTCAGAAAGAGAAACGGTTGGTCAAACAGAGTATGCTATGACTACTGTAGGTGATGCGTTATCTGAAGGTTTACAATTTGATGCTATAGTGGCTTTAAATGATAGAGCAGCTATAGGAGCTTTAGCAGCAATTAAAGAATTGAAAGTAACTTCAAAAAAACTTATTTACGGAATAGATGGTTCACCAGATATGAAGCATTTATTAGCTACAACAGATGAAGTTACGGGAACGGTTGCTCAATTTCCATCTCATATGGGTAGAAAAGTATCGGAAACAATAGATTTATTAGTAAAAAAAGAAGAAGTTGAAGAATTATATACTATACCTGTACAATTTGTTGATAAAAATAATATAATTCAGTTTGATATTAATGGGTGGCAGTAATGAAACAGGTAAAAGGTGTCCAGTACTCTATAATTTTGCTTTTATTAATTAATTTTCTAACCATTATATACAATGGAGCTTTGTATATACAGATTACAAACTATGTAATTTCAAAGGGACAGATGATACTCTTATTGGGAGAATTAAACAATATTTCAAAATCACCTGACCAGATTTTTTGGTATTCAATTATCTTTTTTGTCGGTATTATTTTTATATCTACCTATAAAATGTATTCAACTGAGAAAAAATGGCCAATTTTTTCAAAATGGAATTTGTTTGAAATAGTATTAATGATTGGTGTTATATGGTCACAAAATCTGTCATACAATGGAATAATATTATTAGTTTTTGCTGATATATTCTATAGTTCAAGAGAGTTTCAAGACTCTGATAGTAAACGTTCTTGGATTATTTTTATTTTCTTGAGTTTTTTAATGTTACTTTTAACAGACTATGAAATCTTGTCACTATTTATAAAAGTTCCATCTCTTTCTACCTATATCCAATTTTACCCATCGTCCATACGAGGTGTAGTGTTATTTTTAGAAAATGCATTGACGTCATTAAACGTTATTATTTTCATCATCTCTTTATTGTCTTATATCCTATACGTGATTAAAGAGCACCATAATATTGAGGAAGAGCTTAAAATGTTATCTAGAGTCAACACTGAATTGAATCATTACATATCGTTATCAGAGAAAATTGCTGAAGATCGAGAAAGGAAAAGAATTGCTCGGGAAATTCATGATACTCTAGGTCATGCGTTGACAGGAATTTCAGCAGGGATTGATGCTGTTTCTGTACTAATTGATGTTCATCCTATCCGTGCTAAAGAACAGTTGAAAAATGTTTCAAATGCAGTTAGAGAGGGGATAAAAGATGTTAGGGGATCATTACATAGACTAAGACCAGGAGCTTTGCAAAATAATGGTTTAAAAGATGCTCTAATATTAATGATTAGTGAGTATGAGTCTCTATCAAAACTCTCTGTCGATCTAAAATATGAATGGGGGAATATTGATTTAGATGTTATGCAGGAAGATACTATTTTTAGGATTATACAAGAATCTATGACAAATTCTGTTCGTCACGGACATGCTAGTAAAATGAGCATTCGCTTTATGAGTGAGGATAACAACATAATAGTTTTGCACGATAATGGAATAGGTTTTGACGACTTACAAATTGGGTATGGCTTGAAACAAATGAGAGAGCGAGTTTCTATTTTAGGTGGTTCTATTCATTTTGAAAATAGGGAAGGATTTTACACTAAAATAGTTTTTCCAAAAATAGGAGGTGAAGTATATGATAAAGGTAATGATTGCAGATGATCAGGCGTTAATTAGAGAGTCTTTGCAGATCATTTTATCAGTATATGCTGATATTGATGTTGTATCCGTCGTTGGTGATGGTATCGAAGCTATGGATAACATTATGACTGTAAAACCGGATATAATTTTAATGGACATTAGAATGCCTAGAATGGATGGAGTATTGGCTACAAAAGAAATCAAAAAACTTTTTCCAAATATAAAAATTATAATCTTAACAACATTTGATGACGACGAATTCATTTTTAGTGCTTTAAAATATGGTGCATCTGGCTATTTATTAAAAGGAGTTTCAACCGACGAGTTATATCAAGCCATTCAGACAGTGTATAAAGGTGGAGCTATGATTAATCCTAATATAGCCAGTAAGGTATTTCAATTGTTCTCGCAGATGGCACAGACCAATTTTTCTATTACTGTGAAGGAAGAGAATATTGAAAATATATCACTGACAGAATGGAAAATTATTCAGCAAGTGGCATTTGGAGAATCAAATAAGGAAATTGCCAGTAATCTTTTTTTATCCGAGGGAACAGTGCGCAATTACCTTTCTATCATTCTTTCAAAACTAAATTTGAGAGATAGGACACAGTTAGCCATATGGGCTGTACAAACAGGTGTGACACAAAAGAATTTTTCGAAGGAAATTGATAAATGAAAGTAAAGCAATTGTTTCTAGCGATACTGTTTGTGCTAAGTTGTTTGAGTTTATTCCTTATTTGGGAAAACAAGCAGATAAAGATTATTAGACTGGGTTTTTATTCTGATTCTAGTTGGGGAATTCCTACAGGGAATAACAGCTATGTACTAGATGAGGCTATTAAGAAATTTGAAGAGCTTCATCCAGGAGTTAGGATTGTATATGATTCAGGTATTCCCAAGGAGGAGTATTCTAATTGGATTTCAAGTCAAATTTTAAAAGGTTCTGAACCAGATGTCTTTCTATTATCAAGCGACCAATTATCTTTATTTGCATCAAAAGGTATTTTAAAAAACCTAAATTCCTATCTGTCTCAAGAAGATGCCTCTAATTTCTATGATGTATCTTTGCAGGCAGCAAAATACGGAGATGATTTATACGGTCTTCCATATGAAAGCAATCCCATGTTGATGTGTGTAAATCAAGATTTACTTTTAAAAGAGGGGATTGAAATTCCTAAAGTAGGGTGGACACAGAAAGATCTCTATGAGATTAGTAAAAAAGTTACAAAAGATACCGATGGAGATGGAATCGTTGATCAATTTGGGATAACAGGATATAGTTGGAAAGAATCTCTAGCAGCCTTTGGAGTTACTATTTCTGAGAGTGGGATTCCTCGTATAGATTCGTCAGAAATGAAGGATGCTTTATCCTATATAAGGGGATTGAATCAATTAAACGGACGCTACAAAGTAACCTATAAAGATTTTGATGAAGGACATGTGGCCTTTTATCCAATGAGTTTGGCACAATATCGTACATATAAACCTTTTCCTTATCATGTGGCCAAATATACAAATTTTAACTGGACATGTATTTCGTTGCCAACGACTAAGGAAGACATTCGTTCGACTGTAACAGATACTTCCTTATACGTGGTTTCTTCGCGTGCTCGCAATTCAAACCTTGCCGTATCGTTTATAGAATTTTTAACAATTAATCGTGAAATTCAACAAAATTTATTTAATAAGGGTCAAGGAAGCTCAGTATTACCAGAGGTAGTAACTAGTTTGAAAAGTGAAGAGTTGATGAAGAAAGGAATGATTGGTCAAAATGCCTTAACGACTACTTCACTGGATTATATAATGAAAAATTCAATTACAACTATTTCAAAAGGGATAGATTCAAAATCATTAGTTGGAATAGAAGAAAGATTAGAAGCATTATCTATGGATGAAAATAACACGGATATTGAAGGTAGTCTTATTAAGTTACAAAAAGAACTAGATATAGGAACCCTTAAATAGATATCAAGATTATTATTTCTTAAATAATACGAACATGGCAGATGTCTTTATTGACATTTGTCATTTTTTTATTGACATTTATCAATAAACTTTTGTGACATTTAACAATTATAAAGTGAAGATAAGGATGATAGAATAAAATCAATAAAAGGAGGGAAATATGAAGTATTTGATATTAGTCAGTCATGGAGGGCTCGCAGAGGGATTGAAATCATCTCTTTCTATGTTTGCTTCGGATAAGGTAGATGATGTCATAGCGATTGGCTTAAAAGATGGAGAAAGTCTTGCAGGTTTTTCTGTAGAGGTCAAGAATGTTATTGCATCTCTGGATGAAAATGATTCGGTTCTTGTTTTAGCAGATATTGTTGGGGGAAGTCCTTTAACAACTGTTGCAACAGTATTAGAAGAATTTGGAAAATTAGAGAATGCAACTATTTTGGGAGGTATGAACTTAACAATGGCACTTACAGCAGTGGTGATGAAAGACATTCTGACCGGAAGTGAACTTGTTTCTACGATATTAAACGAATCATCCTCAGCTCTACAGGAATTTGAAGTCGGATCGGATGATAATCTTAATGAAGAAGACGATATTTAGTTGTATAAGGAAAGGAATAAAAAATTATGGTAGTAACATTTGTACGAATTGACGATAGAATGATTCATGGACAAACAGTCACTAGATGGGCAAAAGAACATCCATGTGATGGATTAATTGCAGTAAATGACGCTGCTGCATCTAATAAGGTTTTAATTCAGGCATATAAAGGTGCGTCAGATAAAAAAACATTTGTTTGGACAAAGGAAGCGTTTAAAGAAAAATCATCTAAAGTAACAGAATCGGATAGTAGATATTTTTTAATTACTAAGAATCCAATTGATATGAAAGAAATTTTAGTAGACCAGGGCTTTATTCCAGGAGATGTTAAAGAGATTATTGTAGGACCTGCTAACGATAGACCAGGTGCTATCAAGTTGGGAAATAATCAATCAATTACTCAAGAGGAAGCAGTTGCACTAGAAGCAATTGAAAAAGCAGGATATAAAGTTAGATTCCAATTATTACCAGATGTATCTATTGGCTATTGGAGTGATTTTAAATCAAAATTTGGATTTTAATAATGAAATAAGGAGACAAAATGATGGAAATTTCTTGGATTCAAGCAGCTCTTTTAGGATTGTTTGCAAGTTTAGCATCGATGCCAGGTATGGGGGGATCCAGTATTGGTAACTATACTTTGGGGCGTCCATTAGTTGGTGGTTTAATTGTAGGTTTAATATTAGGAGATATAACAACAGGGGTAATCGTTGGTGTGGCTTTACAGGTATTATATATTGCCTTAGTGACACCTGGTGGAACTGTATCTGCCGATGTACGGGCAATTTCTTATATCGGAATTCCGTTATCTATCCTATTTGTTCATGCAAATAATATTTCAGGTGAAGTAGCGATTGCAGCAGTAGCAGCGCCAATTGGAGCCGCGGTTGGAACAATTGGAACTGTTTTATTCTATGGTACAGCTACTATGAATTTGCTTTGGCAACACATTGGATGGAAAGCTGTAGAGAAAGGTGATTTTAAGAAGTTATATGCTGTTGATTGGGTATATCCTTGGATTTCACATTTTATCTTTTCTTTCTTACCAACAATGATTATTACAAAATTTGGACCAGATATGGTTGATCTTATGAAATTATATCTTCCGATGGATGGTTTTGTAATGAAGTCTCTATTTACTGTAGGAGCACTCCTTCCATGTGTGGGTATTGCAATACTTTTGAAACAAATTGTTACAAAAACAACAGACTTTATTCCTTTCTTTGTCGGGTTCACGTTAGCAAAATCTTTAGGCTTGAACTTAGTAGCAAGTGGTGTTGTGTCATTAATTTTTGCAGTAATTTATTATGAATTAGAAGTTATTAAATCTGCCCGTACGACAGCAGTTGTCAGTGATATGGGATTTGATGAAGAGGAGGATATTTAGAATGAGTCGAAAAAAAATATCAAGAAAAACATTGACAAAATCATTTCACCACTGGTTCTATGGACATCTGACATGTTTTTCTCAAGAACATATGCAAACTTTTGGATATTTAACTTCTATGCTTCCAATTGTAGAAGAAATGTATGATACTAAGGAAGAACAAAAAGAAGCTATGCAAACATACACAGCATTCTTTAATACTGAGCCACAGTTGGGTTCTCTAGTAGTTGGGATAACAGCTGGTTTGGAAGAAGCGCGTGCAAATGGAGATGCCGTAGATAGTGAAACTATCAATGGAATGCGAGCTGGTCTAATGGGACCTATTGCAGGTATTGGAGATTCACTTATTGTAGGAACATTAATTCCTGTTCTTTTGGGGATAGCTCTAGGTCTTTCTAAAGGAGGAAATATTTCTGGTGCAATATTCTATATTATTGCATGGAATCTATTAGTCTATCTTGGAATGCGTTTTGCTTATTTTAAAGGATATGAACTTGGAGATAAAGCAGTAGAATTTTTAGTAGGTCCTAAAGGTCAGGCGCTAAGAAAATCAATTAGTGTTGTTGGTGGTATGGTCATAGGAGCTGTTGCAGCAACTTGGGTATCTGTCACTACGGCGCTAGAGCTGAAAAATGGAGATGGAGAAACATTTTTAAACTTACAAGAAAAGATTGATGGTGTTTATCCAGGTCTTTTAACAGCAGGTTTTATTGTTCTATGTTGGTGGCTGATGGCTAAAAAGAAAGTTTCTCCAAATTGGGTGATGCTATTATTGGTAGTTATTGCACTTGTAGGAGTAGCCTTAGGATTTTTCAATCCAGGATTGAAATATTAATAGTATGTAAAAAAGCAACGGTTTATAATCGTTGTTTTTTATATATGCGTAATATAAGGATTTAGAGTTTCGGTATTTTTATAAAAGAATTAACGAAAATGCTAATTCCATAAATCATGTTCGTTAAAAATCTACATTAGAAAGTCAGACTTTTTTCTTGACTATTTCTGACCAAGTGATACAATAGAACTATGAATTAGCACTCAGATATAAAGAGTGCTAATGATATCTATCTTATTATGGAGGAAATCAGATGTTGAAACCGTTAGGAGACCGTGTGGTCTTGAAAATCGAAGAAAAAGAACAAACTGTTGGAGGCTTTGTCCTTGCAGGTTCAGCCCAAGAAAAAACAAAAACAGCCCAAGTTGTAGCTACTGGACAAGGTGTTCGTACCTTGAACGGTGACTTGGTTGCTCCAAGTGTTAAAGCTGGAGACCGTGTCTTGGTTGAAGCTCACGCAGGTCTTGATGTCAAAGATGGCGATGAAAAGTACATCATCGTAGGCGAAGCTAACATCTTGGCTATCATTGAAGAATAGAAGAATAGAAGGAGAAAGTAAGTATGTCAAAAGAAATTAAATTTTCATCAGATGCCCGTTCAGCTATGGTTCGTGGTGTCGATATCCTTGCAGATACTGTTAAAGTAACCTTGGGACCAAAAGGTCGCAATGTCGTTCTTGAAAAATCATTCGGTTCACCCTTGATTACCAATGACGGGGTGACCATTGCTAAAGAAATCGAATTGGAAGACCATTTTGAAAATATGGGTGCCAAATTGGTATCAGAAGTAGCTTCTAAAACCAATGATATCGCAGGTGACGGGACTACGACTGCAACAGTCTTGACCCAAGCTATCGTCCGTGAAGGAATCAAAAACGTCACTGCAGGTGCCAATCCAATTGGCATTCGTCGTGGGATTGAAACAGCAGTTGCTGCAGCAGTTGAAGCCTTGAAAAACAATGCTATTCCTGTTGCCAACAAAGAAGCTATCGCTCAAGTTGCAGCCGTCTCTTCTCGTTCTGAAAAAGTCGGTGAATACATCTCTGAAGCTATGGAAAAAGTTGGCAAAGATGGAGTCATCACTATCGAAGAGTCACGTGGTATGGAAACAGAGCTTGAAGTTGTTGAAGGAATGCAGTTTGACCGCGGTTACCTTTCACAGTACATGGTGACAGATAGCGAAAAAATGGTAGCTGATCTTGAAAATCCATACATTTTGATTACTGATAAGAAGATTTCAAATATCCAAGAAATCTTGCCACTCCTAGAAAGTATTCTCCAAAGCAATCGTCCACTCTTGATTATTGCGGATGATGTAGATGGCGAAGCTCTTCCAACTCTTGTTTTGAACAAGATTCGTGGAACCTTCAACGTGGTAGCAGTCAAGGCACCTGGTTTTGGTGACCGTCGCAAAGCCATGCTTGAAGACATTGCCATCTTAACAGGCGGAACAGTTATCACAGAAGACCTAGGTCTTGAGTTGAAAGATGCTACAATTGAAGCACTTGGTCAAGCAGCGAGAGTAACTGTGGACAAAGATAGCACGGTTATCGTAGAAGGTGCTGGAAATCCTGAAGCGATTTCTCACCGTGTTGCAGTTATCAAGTCTCAAATCGAAACCACAACTTCTGAATTTGACCGTGAAAAATTGCAAGAACGCTTGGCGAAATTGTCAGGTGGTGTAGCAGTCATCAAGGTCGGAGCTGCAACTGAAACTGAGTTGAAAGAAATGAAACTCCGCATTGAAGATGCCCTCAACGCTACTCGTGCAGCTGTTGAAGAAGGAATCGTTGCAGGTGGTGGAACAGCCCTTGTAAATGTTATCCCTGCCGTAGCTGATTTGGAATTAACAGGAGATGAAGCAACAGGACGCAATATTGTTCTCCGTGCCTTGGAAGAACCTGTTCGTCAAATCGCCCACAATGCAGGATTTGAAGGCTCTATCGTTATCGATCGTTTGAAAAATGCTGAAGTTGGTACAGGCTTCAATGCAGCAACTGGCGAGTGGGTCAACATGATTGAAGAGGGAATCATCGACCCAGTTAAAGTGAGCCGTTCAGCCCTACAAAATGCAGCATCTGTAGCCAGCTTGATTTTGACAACAGAAGCAGTCGTAGCCAATAAACCAGAACCAGTCTCCCCAGCTCCAGCCATGGATCCAAGCATGATGGGTGGGATGATGTAAGCTTTCTATAGAAAACAACTTATAAAAAACACAAAAGGAGGGAATGGCTATTCCTCCTTTTTATGCTATTCACTTCTAAATTGATTTGAGCTCTCCTAACTTATATGATAAAATAAGACTAGAAAAAGGAGAAGAACATGATCGATGTAGAAGAAATTCTGAGCAAGATGAACCCCAATCAGAAGATTAATTATGACCGTGTCATGCAGAAGATGGTACAAGTATGGGAGAAAAATGAGCAACGGCCAACTATTCTCATGCATGTTTGCTGTGCCCCTTGTAGTACCTATACACTAGAATATTTGACCAAGTATGCAGATGTGACCATCTATTTTGCCAATTCTAATATCCATCCCAAGGCAGAATACCATAAGCGGGCTTACGTCACCAAGAAATTTGTTAGTGATTTTAATGAGCGGACAGGAAATACGGTTCAGTACCTAGAAGCTCCCTACGAACCCAATGAATACCGAAAATTAGTTAGGGGACTAGAGGAAGAGCCTGAAGGTGGCGACCGTTGTAAGGTTTGCTTTGACTACCGACTGGATAAGACAGCTCAAGTGGCTATGGATTTAGGTTTTGACTACTTCGGTTCGGCTTTAACCATCAGTCCTCATAAAAATTCTCAAACCATCAACAGCATCGGAATCGATGTGCAAAAGATTTATACCACTCACTATCTTCCAAGTGATTTCAAGAAAAATCAGGGTTACAAACGTTCAGTAGAGATGTGTGAAGAGTATGATATCTACCGTCAATGTTATTGTGGATGCGTCTATGCAGCCCAGGCTCAGAATATTGACCTTGTTCAGGTTAAGAAAGATGCTACAGCTTTCTTGCTGGATAAGGATGTTGAAAAAGACTATTCCCACATCAAATTTACAGTTACAAAATTAGATATATAAGGATAAGCCCAGCTGTAAAGCTGGGCTTTTAAAATAAAAAAACCGGGGCCTTAACCCCAGTTTGACAACTTTACCGATTCTTTAGTTCTACATAGCGCTTGTACCAAATGTTTACATAGGCTTCTGAGAAAGGACCACGTCCATTATTAATCCAATCAACAAGAATTTTGACATGTTCTTTTAAAATATAGTCCAAGTCATCAGAATAATTCATTTTGCGTTTGTGACGCTCATACTCCTCAACGTCCAAGAGACGTTTCTCTCCATCTGTAAAAATTTTAACATCCAAATCGTAATCAATATACTTCAGTGCTTCTTCATCCAGATAGTAGGGGCTAGCCATATTGCAATAGTAGGAAATTCCATTATCGCGAATCATGGCAATGATATTAAACCAATATTTCTTGTGAAAGTAAACAATAGCCGGTTCTCGAGTGACCCAACGACGACCATCACTTTCGGTAACCAGTGTATGATCGTTGACACCAATAATGGCGTTTTCTGTTGTTTTTAGTACCATGGTGTCCCGCCAAGTTCGGTGGAGACTCCCATCATGCTTATAACTTTGAATTGTAATAAAGTCGCCTTCTTTTGGAAGCTTCATAACTAACCAACTTTCTACAATTTATAAGTTTATCGTTTACTATTGTACCATAAAATTACCTAAAATCTGTGAATTTTACATGAAAATATTAAAGATATTCTCTGAGAGCGCTTGCTATATCCGAAAAATCGTAGCCTTTTCGTGCTAAAACTTGGGTTAAACGCTGTTTAAGTTCGTATCCTTCATATTTTCGGGCATACTTAGAATATTGCTTATCAAGTTCCCTGAAGATGAGTTCCTGAGTCGTTTCTTGGTCAACTTGACTATCCAAGTCGTCAAAGGCACTTTTAGCATCAGAATAGGAAAACCCCTTGTTGGTTAGATTTTGGATTATCTTATCTTGCAAGGCACGAGCTGGAAGTTTTCCCTCATATTTTTTTAATAGTTTATTAGCTACACGTTGAGCAACTTCCGAAAAATCAAATTCTTCCAAGTTCTCTTCTATAGTGGATTTTGAAATCCCTTTTTGTATTAGTTTCTGAGTCAGTACATAAGGCCCCTTGTCTCCTGAAAGTTGATTGGCATTGATGATAGCATAAGCGTACTGAGCATCATTAATCCACTTATCTTCTTTAAGATTAATAATGACTTGAGAAACGATGTTTTCGTCAATATCGTATTTTTTCAGATATTCTCTGACCTCTTTTTCAGTACGTGCTTTAAAGGATAGGTGGTAGAGGGCTAGATTCTTACCGTAAGAAAATTGAGCAAAGTCCTGAATCTCCTTCAATTCTTCTTCACTTATCACCTTATCTCTTGATAACATAAAACGAACAATAGTATCTTCAGTAATGTAGCATTTGTCGCCATTATCAAGCTCCATCAGATAGAGTCTTTTTTTCTTTTCAAGTTTTGTGATTTTCATAGTTCTATTATAACTCAAAATGTGAGAAAAAGCTGAACCCCCTTGATATAGCCGTTTTTTGTCCCTTAATGATGAATTTTAAGAACTTTTTAGGAACTTTGTAAATTCTCAATGGCTTTTTCATAAAAGGAAGTCGCCTTTTTCTCATTGTCTTTGGATAGGTGACTATAGATATCCATAGTCATTGAAATTTTAGAATGGCCTAGCCGTGTTTGGATTTCTTTATAAGGCAGTCCTGCATTGAGCAATAGACTAGCGTGGGTGTGTCGGAAGGCGTGGAAACTCAAACGAGGACATCCAGCCAGTTTTAAATGCTTTTCTAGTCTGAATCTGAGCGCTCCAGCTTCTCTATAATTGTCAAAGGTATCAGAGAACACTTTTTCAAAAGTTACCCCTATTTCCCTACCTATTTGGGATTGTCTTGCTTTATAGAGCCGAAGCATGAGTACCGTTTTGGTATCCAGTGCGATTTCTCTAATACTACTTTTACTTTTAGGGCTAGTGATTTCCTTGAGGGTGTTTAAAGTCTTGGTAACTGAAATACTACCGTTTTGTAGGTCAATATCAGACCATTTCAAGGCTAGACACTCACGAATACGCAAACCAGTCGCTAGAAGTGTCTTATATAACACCGTATCGGAGAAATTTTTATAAGTGTTTGGCAACTGATCTAGATAATCTAAGAATTTTTTCAAATTGTCGTCATCCAGATATTTCAGTCTTTGCCCTTCTTTGGGTTTGCGCCGTGGGACGATGATATCACTAGCTGGGTTTGAAGCAATGACTTGCAAGGAAACGGCATAGGATAATATGCGTTTATTTAAGGCATGAAGCTGGTTATATTGCTGATAACCTTTCCCTAGTTGGTTATAATCTATTGCCCACTGGTTTACCTGGTGCTGAATGATTGGGGGTGTTAGTTTATCTAGTTTGTAGTCTCCAAAGGCTGGTAGGAGATACTTTTTTATGTTGTTTTTTGCTCCTATGAGGGTACTATGTTTGACTGTATGGCAATAATTTTCCAGCCAGAGTTCCGTCAATTCCTGATAGGTGGTAACATTAACGGTTTTTGTGACTGTTGAGCCGTTTTTTTCAAACTCTACCTTGGCTTGGACAGCCTTGCTTTTGAGCCTGTTCTTAGTTCTGTCTGAAATAGTTGTCTTGACTTTCTTACCTGTTACGGTATCGATGCCAAGATAAACGCTGGAACGGTAAACTACTGATCCATCTTTCTTTTTGTATTCTGTAATCTTCATGGTTTTACTCCTTTTCCATCAGCAGGCAAGCAATTAGAAAAGATTTTGAGTTTGTACCATGCGAGGAGCTACGAGAATGCCCCTATTTTCGATTTTAAGCAGTCGGACGGTAAATTGTACCAGAATAGAAAACAAGGCGAATATGGGGGAGTTTTTTATTTTAAGTTATGTTTACTAGAATATAAAAAGAAAAGTAGCCGTATCAAATACGGCTACTATCACGTTATGGATCTAAAATCCAAATGTAAACTTTATGGAGCTAAACTCCTAATAGCTGTATTGTAATATAATTATTAAAAAATGTCAAGAGATTAGAAAAGGTATAATTCTTTTAACTTTTCGTTAATTTTGTCCAATGTGTTATCAGATACTTTCATTTTTCCAATTGGATCTAATCTATTTTTCTTTAAAATTCTATCTTTGCTGATTGTTTGAAGGTTATTACACTTGGCATAAGAACGCTTAATGTATTTTTTGTAGTATTGAGTTAATTCAATAACGTCATTTATTTCTGATTGTGTCCGTTTAAGGTTATCATCGTCTATTATCTTAGGTTGAATTATTTCGTTTGAAAATTGTTCTGTATAAGCTTGGTAGACATCCGATAAGGCACCTTCAGTAATTGCATTATTGGAATCTAAATATTTTAGGTAGGCAAATAATTCTTTGTGTAATTTTTCAATATATTCATCAAGCAAAATAGAAGGATATTCTGCAATGACTTCGTCTATGAGTACAGTATCTATTTGATTTTTAGATGTTAGAGGAATTACTGTAAGTGTTTTTTTATAGGGACTATCTACTTTGTCTAAGACAATAGCCCAATGATTATTTGATAATTCTCCGCCTATATTTACACCGAACTCTACGAATACCAGAGAACCACGACTGAATTTCCAATATTTTCTTTTTTGAGTCTTGGCTTCAAATAAGAATTGTTCAGATTGTCTTTTAACTGCTGGTGCAAGAAATCTGTATTTAGAAGATGTATGCTTTGCTTTACCAAGTTTATAGAGTTTTTCAACTTCTATGTAGTTTTGTTTGGTTTGTTCAAAATATGGATTTTCTTTGTTCATTTTAATTCTCTCTATATATGCCCACGATTTCGCCGATGGTTTAGAAGATATTAGTCATCTCTATTTATCAATTTTGCCGTTTTTGCACTTTAGTCTGTAAAATCGGCTTTCTATTCTTCAATTTCCCCTGTTTTTGCACAATAGACCATGAAAAGATGGTTGCTATTGGCGAATATGGGGGAGTTTTATAGAATTTTTTCAAATACCATAGTGGCTTGAATGCGGTCGCCACCACCTAGTCCTTTGCTTCCACCATTGGCGGTTGTGATTGTATGCAGGCGGTAGCCTTTTGCTACTTGGGTGTTAATGACGTTTTCTAATTCTGTCAAGTTTCCTGAACCAGTACCAAAAAATTTCTCTTTTAAGGTTACTTGAAGGACTACATAGTGTAAATCAGTAGCATTTGAGGCAGTTGAGTGAGTGCTAGCATCTTTAATGTTATCAAAAAATCCCATGATAGTTACTCCTTGTTATTTATTATCTTTTTCTGATAAAGATTTAGTTTTAGATTGTGGTAATTTGTTAATGAGTTCTAGTATTAAATGTTTACTATCGTTATCTAAAATGAGGTACTTATAAAGTAAGTCTGAAATTTCTGTTTCTTTTAGTTCATCAAAATCTAGTATAGCATCAAATAATCGTATAAAAAAGTCGTTTTCACCAATACCTTCTACAAGAGCATCGTAAGCAGGATTTCCGTGAGAATTAGTTCCGTATTTTTGATTTATACGTTGTTTTATAAGTTCAATTTGTTCAATAGTTTTTTTATCAAGTTTATACTGCTCAGTTGATTTACCTAATTTCTTTTCAAGTCTTTCCTTAGTATTTAGATGTTTGATTAAATTATTACGGTATTCTTCAAACTCTGCTCCACTATTGAAAGTCATTAATTCATCACCATAACCTAATAAGTAGGATACACTAACCCCAAAAAATTCAGCTAATTTCTGGGCTTTTATAGGTTTTATTTGACGCTCTCCTTTTTCCCAATAAATGTAAGTTCTTTTTGTAACTCCTATTACATCAGCTATTTCTTGCTGGGTCATCCCTTTTTTGCCGTTAAATTCTTTATTTAACCTCAATTCTTTTAACTTATTATCCATATTTTAAAACACCTTTCAAAAGTATTTTACCACGTTTTTTTACAATGTTGTAAAAAAAATTCAACATTTTTTAGAAAAAGTATTGACATTGCACAAAAAGTACAATATAATATTGCTGTCAACAGAAAGTTGTACAAAAAGTACACCATATCAAACACCTTTCAATCAATTATGGTGAAATTTCTAAAATGGAGGTAAAAAATGAGAAATAACATGAGATTGTTATTAGCGAAGCGACGCAAAAAAACCGCTGATGTTGCAAAAGCTACGGGAATTTCAAAAAGTACCTTAACGGCTTTGTATTATGAACGTGCAAAGAATCCAAGTATTGATACATTGAAAAAGGTATCTAGTTACTTAGGAGTTACACTTGATGAATTTCTTGATACGAAATATTAGAAAGGAGCGAACCAATGGAACTGGTTTATATGGACGGCAAGAAAGAGCCGTACACCACAAGCGAAATCATCGCTGAATGTGCTGAAGTAAAGCATGATACAGTACAAAGTTTAATAAGAAATCATCAAGAGGATTTTGAAAGTTATGGAATAATCGGATTTGAAATCCGTAAATTAGATAGGCGAGGGCGACCGATGAAAATCTATCGTTTGAACGAGCAACAGGCAACCTTGCTGATCACTTATCTAAAGAATACTGAACCAGTACGTCAATTTAAAATGAACCTAGTCAAAGCATTCTTTGAAATGCGTGATGAACTTTCTAAACGCTATCTTCAACGGGAACTGGAAAAGCCAAAGCGCAAGACCTTAACCGAAGCTATCAAATCATGGGAGAAAGCACCTCAGCATGCCTATAGCACTCTTACAAACCTACTGCTAAAGGGAGCGACTGGGAAAAACAAAGCCCAACTCATGCAAGAGCGAGAAAGTGAAAACGGTATTGACAGTTTAACAAGCGCGGAACTGACAAACTATCAGCGTTTGGAAGATATGGCAATAGCGATGATCAACTTGAATATGAGATATTCAGAAATTAAAGAACTAATTTTTAAAGCATAGGAGTATAGAAAATGGAAAATGATTTTAAGACAGTTACAAATGCCAAGGGAGTAGAAATTCCTAAGTATTTCAAGGATTTTAAAAAGCTAGTTGAGAAAGACAGACAACTAGCCGAATATCTTTGTATGAACTACGAGGATTTGGACAGTGAAGACCTGGGCGCATTTCTTGAAACGATGGAGCAGGGATTTAGCTGGATTCTGGAACTTATCGAAAGTAAAAACTTGCTTTATAGCCCCCAGACAGGGAAAAAAGGCAACAAAAAAGTCACTTGCGGAGATTTTGGCGACCGAAGCAAGCGACAAGATTCAGGTTATAGATATTTTTTCTATACCTTGATTATAGCATAGAAAGACAAGGTATACAATGGGAAAACAACATCAAGCAGTAAAATTCAAAGATATTGCTGAAAAATTGTCAGAATTAGAGGGCAAAAATTTAGAAGAAATCGCTGGAGTATTAGGTTATCGCAACTTGGAGAGTTGCAGGGTCAACCTTTACAATCTGAGACAAAACAAGCGTCTAGGATTTGAAGTAGAAAAAGGGGTGTACTCCAAGTTCGCACTCTTGGACGATTCGGTAAAAGAGGAACTGGAAGACAAGGAATTGTCAGACCGTGGGCGCTATTTGAAGAGCGTAGATCGCTATAAGGCAATGCTAAACGCCTTTTCTATCGCTTTTGATAGCACGGTCAAGGCGGAAACCAGACAAAAAGCAGAACATGACGGCTTGAAAGCCTTGGACAGAATCCCAGATAAGCACTACGCCCTACTTTATGACATGATGGAGGGCTAGGATGGAAGCAAAAAACCACTTCGCTAGATTCATGCGTAGAGGCATGGAGTTAGCAAGGCAATTACATAGTAAAGAAATTCAACGTGATGAATTTGATAGAGCCTGGAAAAGATTAGGCGATCAAATCGAAAATGAAACGAAGAAAAACTAAGAAAACCGAAGTGCAGGCAAGCAATTAGAAAAGGTTTTGAAAAACGAGTGCTGACACGGCGACTCTAAGCACTTGTTTAGCAAAAATGTGGGTGATTACCCACGAAACATCACTACAAGCGTCCGTCAACTTGGGGCAAATGCCCAGCGTTTGGAGTGGTGCTAATCTGGTATAGGAAAAAGCAGGAAAAAGGCACAGGAAAACAATATGACAGTAAACATAAAGGAAATTCAAGAGCAAGGGGGCAGACTTGGAGATGTGCTTCCCAGAATTGAATTAGTTAGACAGTTGAGCAATTCGCTGATAATAGCGAAAATTAACGGAGCAGATACTGCTATCTTATCTGAACAGACGGCAGAGGGCTTGGCCGTTATTCGTGACCAGATGGAACAACTCTATAGAGAGTTGGACGGGATTGCAGTTTATCTCCTTAATTGTGAGAATTTTGAAGAATTGGGGTACAAGTCAGATGATAACACCAGATATAAGAAAAATGACACAAGCAGAATTTGATTGTTTTATGGCCGATTTAAAAGTAAACAATCCGAATTTATTTCAGTTTATCGTTGATTTTATCAATAAAAAAGTAACCGTTGAAGAAGTTGAAGCTTTCCAAAAGATGGAGCCTGAAGTGCAACAGTTATATATCAAGAATTACAAAGCGAGGGCATAGCATGAATGAACTAGATTTAAGCAATACACAGGCGCTTATTTTTACCGTGATTTTGATTGGCTTTCTAATTTACCTAAACCATCGAGACCGCAAAAAGAGCGCCCAACTGGAGCGAGAAAACAGGAAACTAGGAGAAAGTCCTCGCGAGAGTTTAAGCCCAGACTATGGGCGGTATATCCAGCTTGCAGGGGTTAAGCCGTGGAGGTGATGATATGTTTGAAAGGATGATTGAAGAAATTCAAATAAAAATATTAGAAGCCTTAGAACGTTACCTAAAAAGTCATGAGAAAATACCTCCACGAATCATTGGGTTGATTTCTGCAAAACGAGTACAGGAAGAGTTAGATATAAAATATCTGACCTTACAAAAATGGGAAAGAATGGGCTTGAAGCGTTATCAGCCTCCTGGGGACGATAGCAGAAAAGTTTATTATAAAGTGGACGAGATCCGTAAGTTTATGGGGGTAGGAGAATGAGAATGAGAATGATAGAGTTAACCCTATCAAGTGACAAATTATCCTTATTCGGCTTTCTCAAGTCTACCCCTACCCAAGTTTGGAAGAATGGGGAACACTTCAAATTTATCTACTTTGAACCGATTGGCGAAGCGCTGACGGATTTCCACTATAAAGGTTTGTATGTGGCAGTTAAAGACGAAAAAGAGGAAGTAGAGGGTTGGAGGTTAGTTAGAGACTTGGAGATAGTTTTGGCCAGTCCTGATTTGCTGATGATCCTGAGAGATTTAGAGGTAAACAAATTGACAGAGCAACGGCAGGGGCTTGGAGTGGAGTTAAAAGGCTGGGTTTTTGACCTGATTTGTAATGGCATTTATACCAGGTATGAGACTTCACTTTTTGTCCGCTTGCTATTTGTGAATGGCTACAGTTTTAGTCAGCTGGTGGACTTGTTTTCTGCAATCGTTAAGCGGAAAGACCTAGCAAGCTATTTTCTAGAAGTAGCAACAAAATTCTATAAGGAGGTGGCTTTTGAATAACAATGACATTGTAAATAAAATCATTGAAGAGAATCAGCAACAACTACCGCCTACCGTGGTGGACTTGACCCAAGCAAGGGAGACCAATGAGGAAAACAATTGCCTGAATCTTACGCCTAAAACCAAAGGAAAAGGCTTTGTCATAAACTTGGACAATCTCAAGAAGATTTTGAGCGGAGATAGCAAGCTAAAAGGGGCGATACAGTACAACACTTTTACATATGAAATTGACGTCACTAAGTACATTAAGTTAAATGGTAGAACCTTGAGCGGAACAATCGATGACCTGATTATCAGAGAGATTAGGGCTTATATTGCTACCAAGTACAAGATGGATTATAAAAAAGGAGATATAGCTGATATCTTGGAAGTTGTAGCTGGAGAACATAGTTACAACCCTTTAAAAGACTATCTGGAATCTTGCGAAAGTGAGTATAAAGAGTTAGTGAATCAGCGCGATCCCTTTGATATTTTAAGGCATTATCTCAATATCAAGGATGATGAATATAACCGTATTATCATGGACTTGTTTTTCCGTGGAGCGGTTGCCAAGGTGTTTGACCCTACCGTTAAGTTTGACTTTGTATTGGACTTGACTGGACGGCAGGGAGTAGGAAAGACCCAATTTTTTGAGGGGCTTTTCACTCACAAGTATTTTACAACCGTTGAGACCTTCACAGATAAAGACGACAAGGCTAGAATGGTAAGAAACTGGTGTGTATTTGATGATGAGATGGTGGCCAGTAAAAAGGCTAGTTTTTCAGAATTGAAGAAATTCATCACGGAAACCAAACTAGAGTTTAGACCGCCTTACGCCTCCAGTGATAGGCGACTACCTAAGAGTTTTATCATTGTCAGGGCAACCAATGACCATGATTATTTGAACGACTTGACAGGGGAAAGGCGCTTTCTGGTTGCCGAAGTACACAAAGACACCGCCTATAAGGGCAGGAAGTGGACAGAGAAAGACCGTAGAGCCTTTTGGGGTGCTATGGTGGTAGCTTGGAGAGATAACCAAACGTTGAACCTGACAGATGAGCAGGAAAAGCTAGTAAATGAGGTTAGAAGCCGTTACAAGTTTGTAGATGAAATCCTTGAGGATGTGGAGCGCTATTTAGGTACTCCTTACCCAAAAAGAATGTATCAGTTCCCAATGACCGACAGAATGCGCTACTATTATATCTATGATATGATGAACGAGGGATACTATAGAAATAATAGGGGTGGAACTGTTGAACTGGACACAGACACCTATGGCGAACTGGTGGACAGGGACAAGATGACCATTAATCTATTTTTTCAAGAGGTGTATTTGACTGACAAAGTACCGCCAAAGGATAAGGCTAAGGTTAAAAAGTATATGCAAAACCGAGATGGCTGGGAACATAGGCGATCAACAAGATTTGGTAAAAGTATTAAACCAGCTTACGTTAAAAAAATGTAGTCAGTGTAGTTTATTTTTAAAAAGTGGCTACATTTTAAATAGGAAGAAAACCCTTGATACATAAGGGGTTAGAAATAAGTGTTGTTTTTACTATTTTACTGACTACACCCCTAAACCCTTGGTATTATTGACTTTTATATAAAAATGTAGTTATTTTCTATTTATTAAAGAGTATATGAAGATAAGAGATAAAGGCGTTTATTGTTTATTTTTTTTGGAGCAAGGTGACTACATGACTACGCATGGCGAAAAGCCTTGAGGTTGTAAGGCGGATAGCGTAGTCACTAGATAGCCCAAAATGACTACACTTTTTGAAATTGTGAGGAATAGACCTAAAAAGGAATGAAAAAAGTAACTTAAATGAGTAACTTTTAAGACTGGAATCATACTTGTATTTTACATAATGAGAAAATGTAAATAGGAAATCACAAAAATAGCCCTCCCCCCTTGATAGATAAGGCGAGAAGGGAGGTCGCTTAAATTTAACAGAATAGAAGATATGTTAAATATAACAGTAGTGAAATGAGGTGAAAATGTTAGAAAAACCAAGGATAAGAAACGAGACAAATTAAATTAACGATGTATACAAAAAATACTTAACAAAGAATTGGAGAAGAAAATGAATGTAATTGAAAAAAACAAAAAGAAACTAGAAGAAGTACGTAACCAACAAGCGAAAGAATTAGCTGAAATCAGTGATCATTTACCAATAATCGAATCTGAAATTAGTTCACAATATGAAGAATTGGCTGTTGCTGAAGCCAACCTGGATGCTGACTCTTACACCAAAATTGAAGAAAAGATTTCCGTATTAAATAAAAAACGAGAATTGTACCAAAAACGTCTTAGTAGCATTGAAAATAAGAATTATATTTCTAAAGAACAGACGCAAAGTATTGAGGAAGAGATCCGTGATTTTATGAAAAAAGAAGATGATAGATTATTAAAAAATGCTAGTAATCTTCTTAAAGAACTTGAAGATCTTTATACAGAATGCAATAATTTAAGAAATGAAGCTGAGAGCACAATACGTGACTTACAAACAAACTTTACCACTAAAGGCATTACAGGATTTAATTTTTATTCCTACGAAATCAAAGGCGAAAATCTTCGTGATGCAATGAATTTCTTCAAGGAGTTTGAAGCGTATAAATTTATTTTAAACTATAATAAAAAATAATAAAATCTTCAATAAAAATATAAATGTATGAGAGACTCAGAGCTGAGAGTAGGGGGTGGGTGCACTAAAAACACCCCTGCTTTGATAGATATCGAGGGGGTACATTTGAGAATACCAACCCCCTCCGTGCAGACCGTAGTGGACCACATAGAGTAGCCTTTGAGAAGAACAAGAAGATTATCCTAAAGACAAGAAATACTTGTGAGATATGTGGCCAGCCTGTAGACAAAGGACCTGAGATATCCTCATCCATTAAGTCCAGTCATTGACCACATCGTTCCAGTAAACAAGAACGGACATCCATCTGACATTGCTAACTTGCAGTTGGCGCATTGGCAATGCAATAGACAGAAGTCTGATAAGCTGTATGCTGACGATAGGTCAGCCAATGCTACTATTGTAGGCAATCGCAATCTGCCACAGTCAAGAGATTGGACAAAGTATAGAGCTTGAAGAAACCAAAAAAGAAAAATTATATTATTTTTTAAAAATATCAAAAATAATAAATACTTAAATTTTGAAAAAATAACAGATATGTGTGAAGTAAGTCCTAGCTAAAGTATAGGGGGGATACCCCCCTCCCTCTCGGAGCTCCCGAACTTCACGCCGTCACTGTACATATTTTCTCGCGAGCGAGAAAGACAAAAAGGAGTAAACAGGATTGAATGAAACCACTTTAACTAGAAAATGCTCCAAGTGTCATGAGACCAAAGAATTATCTAGCGAAAACTTTTATAGAAAGCATTCAGACAAGAAAGGTTTCTCAAAAGTTTGTAAGCTATGTAATAAAAAGAAGGACGCGGAGCGTTACCAAAAGAAAAAAGACAAGATATTGACCCAAAAGAAACGATACTATAGACGGCAGAAAGAGCGTCAAAATGGAAAAGGCAGTTTAATCGAAGGAGGTGGAAAGTAATGGAAGATATGTTTCCGGCTCTACTCCAGAAAATTAAGACCGAATTTGAAAAGGCTAGACTTGATAGTGAGATTCTGGAAGAGTTGCTAGAAAAGTTAGAAGAGAATAAAGCTAATTATCTGGACGCCAATCAATATGCTATAGAAATTGGTGAAATACTCTCAAAGGTTTTAGGAACTTACTTAAGTAATGAAAGCCTACCAGATGGCAAGATGTACTATAATATCGCTAAACGATTGCTGGAAGATGTTTTAGGTCGAAACTATGACCTTGTAAGTGATTATACTGAAAAAGTTCAAGAAGATTTAAACCTTAGGGCTAACCTTCGCATTCCTGCTCAAGTTCCTGAGTTGAATCAAGATAGGATTGACGGCTTAGTAAATCGTTTAGCTAGTGAAGACGATTTTGGAGCTGTAAAATGGTTAGTAGGTGAAACGATTGTTAATTTTACCCAGAGCATTGTAGATGATACGATTCAAAGAAATGTGGTATTTCAGTATAAAGCAGGACTTAGCCCTAAAATCACTAGAAGAACGGCTGGAAAGTGTTGTAAGTGGTGCCAAGAACTGGAGGGCAGTTATAAATATCCTTCCGTTCCCCATGATATTTACAGACGGCATAGTAATTGTAAATGTACCGTTGAATATTATCCGCAAGATGGGAGACGGCAGAACGTACATACCAGAAAATGGAGTAATATCAATCAAGAAGATGTGGAGCGTCGAAAACAGATAGGTATAGAGTCTGCTGAAGAACGTAAAAGAAAACGAGATGAAAGGATTGCCAAGTTTGGGAATCCTAGAAGAAGATTAAGCTAGGCATAAGTTGCAGGAGTAGAAAGGTTGTCGTTAAAAATGGAGCTGGATAAGTTTAAAACGATGATGAACGTCAGAAAGCGGATGACTTACTTTCTGAGATTTCAGAGGATGGCAGGAAGTGAAAACCAAGTTACAATAGATGAAGAGGCTTGGAAACTTGTCTTACCTGATCAGTGGAATTTGACTAGTAAGCATGAAAAGGCAATCAGAGAGAGTCTAGAAACATTTGTCCATGATATCAATAAGATAGAGAACAAGCGAGCCAGAAAATACTTTATTATCCATTATTGTTACATGAGGAAGAAAACAGTAAGTGAATGTTTAGAAATTGCTGGGACAAAATCCACTAATTATCATAGATACAAACAGATAGCTGTCTTAAACTTTGCTAGAATTCACCAGAACGGAGAACTAGAAGCATATAAGTAGCCATCAGCTGAATAACTGGAGTCTAGGACGCCCCGTTTTAGGGCTTCATCATATAGAACTCCATGAATCAACTAGAAACCCTTAGAAATGAATCTAGGGGCTTTTAGATTTCAGAATATATTGGTTGGTGATATATGGTATAATGGTGATAGGTAATAAAAAAGCACGTTTGACCGTGCTAGTTTCTTGCCTGCTGAACTCATCATATAGTATAGTGGCTCCTTTGTGGGGCTTTTTTTGTGAACATTTTTAGGAACTTTTAAAGAATTTAAAGAAAATATAAGGAAATATGATTTTAAAGAAAATCAGGAATATCAAGGCCTTTACTTACTAATGAAATATAAAAATCAAGCGGTAGCGGAATAACTCAAAATGTGATAAGATAGGGGTATGAATCTGAAAGTGAAACAAAAAATACCATTAAAAATTAAGCGCATGGGAATTAATGGTGAGGGAATCGGCTTTTATCAAAAAACATTAGTCTTTGTGCCTGGTGCTCTCAAAGGAGAAGATATCTATTGTCAGATTACTTCTATTAAACGTAACTTTGTTGAGGCAAAATTACTGAAGGTCAACAAGAAGTCTAAATTTCGAGTTGTGCCGGCTTGTACTATTTACAATGAATGTGGAGGCTGCCAAATCATGCACCTGCATTATGATAAGCAGCTGGAGTTCAAGACGGACTTACTTCACCAAGCGCTGAAAAAATTTGCTCCTGCAGGATATGAAAACTATGAAATCCGCCCGACGATTGGAATGCAGGAACCCAAGTACTATCGTGCTAAGTTACAATTTCAGACTCGAAAATTTAAAAATCAGGTCAAGGCGGGCTTATATGCACAAAGCTCTCACTATTTAGTAGAGTTGAAAGACTGCCTGGTACAAGACAAGGAAACCCAAGTGATTGCTAATCGTCTAGCAGAATTACTTACTTATCACCAGATTCCAATCACGGATGAGAGAAAAGTTCTAGGTGTTAGAACTATAATGGTCCGACGAGCAAGAAAGACTGGACAGGTTCAGATTATTATTGTTATAAATCGTCAGCTTAATTTAACCCTGCTGGTAAAAGATTTAATTAAAGATTTTCCAGAAGTTGTGACAGTAGCTGTTAATACCAATACAGCTAAAACCAGTGAGATTTATGGTGAAAAGACAGAGATTATCTGGGGACAAGAGAGTATTCAAGAAGGTGTACTCGATTATGAATTTTCACTATCTCCTCGAGCATTCTATCAACTAAATCCTGAACAAACAGAAGTCCTCTATAGTGAGGCTGTAAAAGCCTTGGATGTTAATAAAGAAGACCATTTGATTGACGCTTATTGTGGAGTTGGAACGATTGGATTTGCCTTCGCAAAGAAAGTTAAAACATTAAGAGGTATGGATATTATTCCAGAAGCCATTGAAGATGCCAAGCGAAATGCTAAAAGAATGGGATTTGACAACACACATTACGAAGCTGGAACGGCAGAAGAGATTATTCCTCGTTGGTACAAGGAAGGCTACCGAGCAGATGCTCTGATTGTGGATCCACCACGTACAGGTCTGGATGATAAGTTATTAGATACTATTCTTACCTATGTACCAGAAAAAATGGTCTATATTTCTTGCAATGTTTCGACCTTGGCTCGTGATTTAGTACGTTTAGTAGAAGTCTATGATCTCCATTATATCCAGTCGGTTGATATGTTCCCACACACTGCTCGAACGGAAGCTGTTGTAAAATTAATAAAAAAAGTTTAAAAAAGTAGTTGACAAGTCAGAAAAAGCCTGTATAATAGTAAGAGTTGAAAATAACAACTCTGGTCCGTTGGTCAAGGGGTTAAGACACCGCCTTTTCACGGCGGTAACACGGGTTCGAATCCCGTACGGACTATGGTA